>NZ_AYGX02000001.1 GCF_000498955.2 Lactiplantibacillus fabifermentans DSM 21115
GAAGCTGATCTTTTTTGTCCGAACAGCGTTCGGATTAATTTTACAATCTACCTTATTACTAAGCTATTCCGGTATACTCAACGTACGATTATTTTTCGAAAGTAGGTCGGAGATGAAACGACGACTGATTATCATGAGTTTTTTGAGCATCCTTGGCGGTTATAGTCATTATCAGTATTATGAACACAGCCGGCCCGCTAAAGCGCCACAAGTAGCGGCCAATACCCGACCACCAGTGCGCGCAACGACCGGTCATCCGGTGGCAGGTGCTGAAAATGATGTCCGTTTGCATTTACCAGTCAAACAGCGGACTGCCTATTTTGGCGAGCCCATTAAGGGAAGTGTGCAGACCACTTTCAAGCAACCGACCTTAGTGACCACCAAGCAAGCCGGCCAATCGATGTTGCAGTTGCAAGTTCCTTATCAGGTGGCGATTCAGCCGACTCCGGTCAAAGATTTGCAGCCGGTGCATCGCAATGTCGATCACTTAGTCCGCGTAACGGCAGGTGGCCGAACATGGGCTGCCCAAGCAGGTGAAAACTGGGAACTGACCGCTGAAAAACCAACCGCACAAGGGATCGTGCTAGTTAATATGTTGATTGACGATACTCATCCAGAAGCAGTATTGCGCAATTATAAGTTACAAATGTATGAACCAACCCACGCTGACTGGACGGCGTTGTTCACCATTAAGCATCGGCAGATGACGATTTAAAAAACGGCGGCAATTTTCATAATTGTGGTCGTTTTTTTGTTGCGAGGATAAAAAAATATTTTGATATTGATTAGGAACGCCTTTTTCAACCTGATTCTTGTGGCGTCAGGATGTGTATAAGCTACAGAGCACAAGTTGAATGTAGTATGAATATATTTTTTGCATAATGGTGGATAGAAATGCTTGTGGATAAGTCTAAATTAAAAATGTGACTAGATTAGATATTATGTAAATCATTAATTGAAAAATGTGTATTAATAATTGATATTAGTTATCTAAATATAGAGTCCTAAACATTTTTATAGCGCCATTTCGGTGTGTTTCACAACAGTTGCCAAGCTAAAATAACGTGCTTATAATTCAATTTGAAAAGTTAATTAACAATAGTTGCACACGCCTCAAAATAAATAAGTATTAACTGAAAGCGAGGGTGTTCGCATGAAAAAATGGCGATGGAGTTGGCTGAGCCTAATTGTATTTGGAATTGCCATTAGCCCAGCCCTGGCGGTAGAGGCGGTTGACCAAACTGGTGAAACGACTACGAAGTTCGAATTAACACCAAATACAGGTGCCGTTAGTCTAGTTAATCCCGATAATCCGCAAACAATTGCCGCAACCGATGATCTACCGATAAATAACAGTTTAGTACCTAGTGCGAGTGGGCTTACCTTAGCATATATCACGTCAACATTAGATTTTGGGCAACAAACGGTCAGTATTGTGGATGATAATCATTACTCGCCATCCTTACCCCAGTCGGCTCTGTGGCATGACAAGTTTGTTATTGAGATTGCTGACGGCCGGGGAACACAAGTTGGTTGGCAATTAAACATCAGTGGTGCCCCATTTCAAACGACTAATTCTGATGAAAATGGGAATCATCTGATTGCTAATAATGTCACATTATCTATCCCGGCAGGCATTGTAAAGAGCAGTAGTGAAAAATCTGCTTCAATTAGTTCTAAAAATGTTGAAGTTCCGTTGGACGGCACTTCAACGTCAAAGCCCCTATTGACTGCACCGAAAGGAACGGGAATGGGGATGACTACGGTTCAAATTGATCCGAATCAAATTAAGCTAAACATTCCAGCTAATTCGGTTAAACCGGGGGCTTATCAGACGGGGCTAAATTGGACTTTAGCAGCAGTACCTCAAAACTAGGAGAACAAAAATGTGGGGGAGTGAGGTCATGGATTGCTTGAAAAAGATGACAAAAACGCTGATGAGCTTAGTTGTCTTATTTAGTGTGATGGCTTCTGGGGTGATGGTGGGATTGGCGGCTACAAACGAGCAAAATGTTATTAAACCAAGTAAGTACTTCTGTCGGAAGAAAAACTTAATTCTTAGTAACACCAACGATGCTGGTATCGCACTTGTTAACTATCCCAGTCTGGTATCAATGACTGCTGATAATGTGGTCAATGGGCGATTAACTAAAAACACAAAGCATGTGACGGTTACGTTTGGTAATGATGGTCGTATTGACTCAGCCGGAAATATACAAGAAGATGTGGGTAGGCCATTCAAGCTATCAGAAGGCAGCCATAAACTCGAATATTTACGGATGGATATTACGGATTCGAGAGGGAAGTCATTGGTACTGAATCCGTCTGAGGGACTTTTTAAAGCAGTGAATAATCAAATTACTCTTAGTAATCAAGACTTTCTTGGAGGCTTATTCGGTGGAAGAATAAGCGATTCGAAAAAAAATTTAAATGTTGATTTGAGTGGTATCCAAGAAAGTTTACCAATTGATATTGGATTTAGAATTAAATTAGTTGGCAATCCCACTGAGTATGGATATACGTTGGGAACATTCAAAACTGACCCGGATATGAAGTATAATTTGTCAATTGATAAACAAGTCGGAACAACTAGCCAACATATTTTTGGGACCGCATCGCCCAATGGCACGGTTTCAAGTAACGTTAATGACGTGACGAAAGACGTTGACCAGAGTGGCAAGTATGATTTGGCCGTAGGGAATGGGTTACAAGATTTCTTTAAAACTCATGATACGGTAGTCTTGACTGAAAGCAATATTTTTGGAGATCATACAACATTGAAGCAGCAGCAAATTAAACTAACTAAATCTGATCCTAAACCAGAATTCTATTTGGATGATTTGGATAGTGTCCATGAGAAGAATGATGCGGATATCATCGACATGCTATGCAAAAAATTTAAAATTGCAACGACGAATGTGCCAGGTGGAGCCGATGGGGTAACATACCATAGCGATGTTACTGACATTGCTAATAAAATTGAGGCATTAAAGGACAATGACACCCTAACCCTTAATTTGCATGCATCAAAAGCTGGGTGGTTTGATTCAGCGCCAATTAATATAAAAATAATATCACAGCCGGGCGTGTTGGGGCTTAGCATGAATCAAACAGAATTGGATTTTGGTAAATTTCCAGTCCCATTGGTGCGGCAATCAATTTGGTATCCCAAAACATGGGAATTGACGGTTACTGATAATCGACGAAAGCGTTATGGTTGGAGGTTGGTTGCACAGGCTAAGGTACCGGGCCCAAATTCAAGAAATGATTTAAACCGTTTTTTGTCTTACAGTGATGGAAACTTTGCGTATGACCTGTCTGATCAGACACCTGTTTTAGAGGATAAAGAAGAAGACGGCGTGCGACCGGCTATGAAGACTTTAACGCTTAATGGCCAGGCAGGTGAGGGCATATTTATCAATGCGGGTCCTGACATGCGAGCAGAAACATATACTGGAAAAATTACTTGGACATTGGAAATTACCCCAAATCCCGCCGCATAAAAGCCGTAGCGAAATCCGCTACGGCTTTTTAATATTCACAAGCATCAATCAAAAAAACTTATCCACAGTGGAAAACTATTCATGATGTCCAAAGCGTTGTAGATAACTCGCAAAGTTTTCGTTATCGGTGGTAATCCCAGTCTCTTTTTCTTCGTACCAATTGATCTTATCATTCAAAATCTGCAAATGATGCTGAACTTCATTGAATTGAACTAAGAAGTCTGCTTTGACTTGCTTCAATAACTCTAAACGTTGGGGAATGGTAGCATCACCTTCCGCACGCCAGACGACGTATTGCTTCAATTCGCTAATACTCATGCCGGTACCTTTTAAATGTAATAGAAATTTGACCCAGTTAACGTCACTTTCTTCATAATAACGACGGCCATTGGCATGGCGATGCGGTTCAATCAAACCTTCGTTTTCGTAATAACGCAAGGTGGGGGCGGTTAAACCGACCGCTTTAGCGAAGTCCCCGATGGAATAAATTTTTTCAGTAGCAGTTGCCATATTATCCGTCCTTTCTTCAAGTTACTTTAACAATGATGATAACACGAAAACTTATTTTAACAAGTTTGAACTTTTGTGTTGACTTAAAGTGCACTTGAAGTTATATGATGAATTCATCGTTAAAGCAGCACGATTTTAGGAGGAAAATAAAATGACTAATGGTAGATTGTAAAATTAATCCGAACGCTGTTCGGACAAAAAAGATCAGCTT
>NZ_AYGX02000005.1 GCF_000498955.2 Lactiplantibacillus fabifermentans DSM 21115
CTCCTTTGAGATAATTATAGCGAACAAGTTGTCCGTAATTACATCATAAGAGCCAAGACCACTTCACTCGTATTATATTCTAATGTGTATTCATATTTATCATCTGACATTGAAAAACAAATTTCAAAAGAAGTATTCTTTTTGTTGTAGCCAAATGTATCGGAGTCTAACACTTGTAATTCATCGCTAGTTGGATTAACAACTAAATTTTTAAGCATGATTAATGACTTAATTAAATTGGTTTTACCGTTAGCGTTCGCACCAAATATTAAGGCTGATTTCAATAATCGTTCATCAGTTGACATAACGGTATTGGTATCTTGATATTTTCGCAATCTTTTACCGGTTTGCATTGAAAAATCTTGTTCTGTCTTGAATGATCTGTAATTATGAACTTTAAAATCTATTAACATAGGCCTCTCCCTTAAAAACGTTTTTTCGTTTTTAACCACTTTTTATTATCACTAACTAATCACGATTCGTCAATAAAATAGTTTTTCCCGTTTTTTAATTTTAGTGTTTAAACACTTCGATAAATTTTCCCTATTGTATCTTTAGTTTGCATAGAATTACACTGTCATCTAATAAAAATCACGATTTGAATTATGTTTGTCAACATAATTCAAATCGTGATCTTTTCGTTTCATGAATAGCATCGTATCCTTAATCAACGGTCGTGATAATGATACTTTTACCGATTAGTTACTAATGCTTCAGCTCGGGCCAGCAAAAGTGGCGCACTGCTTTCACATCAGCCAGTCGTAACTCCCAAAATGTCGCCTGCACGTATCGTCCCCGCATTTGCCACTCATCATCTAGCGGTTCAACATTAAATACTTTCTGCCAAGACTAATGTTGGACCAGTTGTTGCTTTTCAACTGGCAACGTATCAAACCACGCCATTTCAGCGTCAAATTCGGCATCACTAGTCGCATCGCCCAAATAGCCTCGGTTTAAAATCGTATTCCAATTTTCTTCATCATTTAATAATACCTGATTGTCCGGTATTTCCAGTTCCAAACAGACACACGGCACCGAGTATCCACGAAATTCCATTGATCTTAAATCAGGCTTCTTATGTTTCCAATCCATTGTATGCCAGGCCCAAAATGGATAAGCCACACCACTCGGTGGCGTTCCAATACGCTTCACCATCTGCACGACCAGCCAGTCATACGCAGACCGGAACATATCCCAATCTGCGTATTCCGATAGTTCAATGTTGGTATGAATGACTCCTTGTTCCTTGAGTTGCACATACAGTTCTTCTGGTTGAACCGTCCATATTCGCAATTTATACTTCCCCTCGCAAGTTTCTTTTTTGTACCAGTAATCCCCCGGATACTTAAGTTATAATTTTCCGATTATATCTTACTGATTACTTTTTACCATTTTTCATCCTACTTATGTAATCAAAATCATGTAAAGTTTTATTGAATTTAAATCCCCAAATTTCAAATCGCTTGTAATAGCAATCACCACACTGCTATCTAATAAAAATCACGACTCAAATTATGTTTGCCAACACAATTCGAGTCATGATTCCTTCGTTGCATGAATAGCATCGTACCCTTAATCAAAGGTCGTGCTAACGATGTTTTCGCCATTTTTTTCGATTAGAACCGGGTTCAATCTCCGTCGGATGCCCCTTTTTATCAAAAATCCTTAGCTCGTTAGCGGGAAGTAAAATAAACTCATCTTCAAACGTCGTCCAGTCTGTCCCAACAGATTCAGTAAAAAATGATTTTTCGGTTAGTTCAGCATAAAACATGTGCCACTCACCGGCCTCGTCAGGACATTGAAACCAATTAGTGCCAATTCGCTCGCCCTGATAAGTCCAGCCGTGATGTAAGTGGTGCAAAACATTCGGCCCCCAATAATGACACCACATTGCATGAACCAGTCGTTGATTATTTTTAGGAGTTTCTTGACCGACTGCTTCAACAAAAGCCAACTCGGTTACTTCCACAATGTTGTCGCTGGCAAAGACTATCTCATCGCCATCAATCTCATATTCGTCTGCAATATAATCATCACGCCATACTAACTCGTGCTGTTGCAAATCTAACACCTGTACCCCAATTGTTTCGTGCATGCTAAACCACACAGCTGGTGCCTCATCATCATTTCTGAAATAGCGTATCCAATCCACTTCTGCCCCTCCAAACATATTCCATCCCGAAAACACTGATAACATCAACACACCAACGTTAAAGTGAATATATTTTTTAGTGAAATTAATACGTCACGATTTTCCTTAAAAATTAAAGTATCACGGTTAAGTCGTTCTATCAGATATTGAGCTTAAAAATTGCTCTTCAAGCTCCCAACATTCTTAATAACCACCGAAGTACTCCCATCCGGATTAGTCTCAAATTCAATCGCATCCCGATTTTTCAACAGACTAATCGGCACATTAATCTCAATCCCATTATCAAGTTTAATCTTTTGCCGTTCATACTTCTTTTCAAAATAGTCCGCATTCGGCACACTGACGACTGGTTCAATGGCTTTCTTAGCCAACTGATCTTTGAACTCGGCTTTCGCTTCTTCCTTTTGTTCAAACACCACATCCGCGATGTAGTCATTGTCAATCACGCCATCGGTCTCGAGACTGTCATGAATCGCCTGTTGCGTCTTAGAAGTAATTGCGAAGTCATCTTCGTCGTCATACTTTTCAGAAATCTTTTGAATTGATTTTTTGATTTGCTTCACATCGGTAGAAACTTTGGACGGCATCGATTCAACGTTAAGAAAGTCCCGCGACATCAACCACTTCCCACTCGTCCCAGTGTATTGTTGCTCCCGAATCTTGACGTTTTCCTTATCGATGAGCACCATGTTTTTGACGCCTTGCCCTGGCGATGGCAGGATACTTGTGTTCTTCACAATATTATTCACCAACACATCATCATCGTACTCAACATTATGAATATAGCGTTGGGTATAATCTAACTTGGCAATCCCAATGACCCGGCTTAAATCGTCCAATTCCATGTTAAAAAATAACAAGTCACCGCCCGGAATTTTATCGTTTACTTTGATGGCTTCAAAATAATCCAACGCAAACTTTTCGGTAATTTGTTGAAAGTCATCACTACTATTCCAAAACTGTTCCAGCATGGGCACCCGTGACAAATCCACTTCCAAGTATTCACTTTTCCACAGTTTCTCAATGACCTTTTCAACATACGTGGAAATTTCCAGATTGTCCTTGGGGATTTCTTTTTGTGACAAGACTACATTGCCGGAGTCCTTATCTAAGATATGGTCAATAATGTTTAAAATTCTCATGAATTATCCTTTCTCGATAACAAAATATGGCGCTTAGTTGATTGCAGTGACGCTACTAATAACGTAATCGCTTCGTAATTACTTCCCGCAAAGCCACTTAATCAAGTTTCCGTTGCTTGAGCGCAATAAATTCCATTGAAGCTTGCGAAAAGAGCTTATTTATCAATAATATACTATTTTTCAGCTGATCAACATCTGACGACCGGCCATAGCGACTGATAACGTCAATAATTCCGCTGGCACGTCACGATTTCAAGCGTTAACGCTCAGTTAAAAATCACTATCGACTTCAAAGGTCAAGAAACCTTCGCTACCTTCCATCGCATCGAAAGTGTCAGGCACATCACCGATACCTATAACGGCCAAACCGTGACTGGCTACGGTTGCATTGAAATCGTTGGCGATTCCCAAATCAAATAGTTTTAGCAATCACTGTTTTAACAATACACAACGAAGTCGGCGTCTGGAATTATTGCCGTTTTTAATTACTATAACTCTGGTATAGACATCGTTATTGTCAATAATACAACACATCATTTATATTAATTTTGGCGTCTAAAACAATATCGATTTTTCCAACTGGCACACTTTTCGGATTGTCGTATAACGGTACGCCTGCAACTTTCAAGCGCTGACCGGTTGCAAGTTGAATATAATCGCCAGTCCAAATAGGTTTGTGCGGTTTTGAAATTGTGACAACAGATTGATTACGATACCTAATTACATCACTAACAATGAGTTTTTCAACTTGGAAAGCTACCATTTTGCGCACCTTTCAAATTACGTTTCATCTTGATATTCCACAGCTGCATTCAAGAGTTCTGGATACATGACATCATAGCATCGGCCATCAACAGTCTCAATTTCCATCATCCAGTACTGTTTATCATCAGAACCTTCAAAATCCCATGAAAGCGTCTTGATTTTTCCAATTGTTCCAATCGGTAGGAAAATTGGGATTAACTCGGCCGGTTTTTGGGTGTCATCATTATGAATCCATTCGTGCACTTCAAGCGAATACTTTAATTCAAATTGCACGCCGGATTTATCCATCCAAGTTGGCTCAAAAATTTGCCTTGCACTCACCGCTGACTGGTATTGCACTGCTGTTAGCGCTCTTTCACTTACTTCAAGATCGTTTCGTTTTGCCAAAAGAACATCATTCGGACCACAATGAATGACCATCCATCCAGTAAGAAAAGTTGCTGATTGTCGTTGATCAACCACTTCCACAAATTGGTCTTCAGCAAGTTGAAAAGATTCATGCTCATCCGTTGCCATTTCAAGTAATACTCTTAACGGCTTAACAAGATAAAAATAGTTATGTTCAATCATCACCGACACCTCCCCACCTAACAAATATAAAACTGGTTCACCTTGGCAACATACATCGGTTCATTTTTTTAAGCATATCATTAAGCCCTTTTAAACACACTAAAAAAACAGCTAGTCATTTGACTAACTGCTTCTTTAAAAATTACTTATTTTCACCGTTTCATCACGGCCGAATGGTCATAGCAAACCTATTCCCATTCAATCGTCGAAGGTGGCTTACTCGTAACATCATACACGATGCGGTTAACGTGAGCGACTTCATTGACGATGCGTACCGAAATCTTTTGCAAGACCTCCCAAGGAATGCGAGCAAAGTCAGCGGTCATCCCATCAATCGAAGTAACGGCACGAATCCCAACGGTGTAATCGTAAGTCCGACCGTCACCCATGACACCGACACTCTTGATACCTGGTAAGACGGTAAAGTATTGCCAGATTTCGCGGTCTAAGCCGGCTTTTTTGATTTCATCACGTAAGATGTAATCACTATCACGGACGATTTCGAGTTTGTCTTCGGTGATTTCACCAATGACCCGAATCCCTAAACCAGGACCTGGGAATGGTTGGCGCCAAACGAGGTCAGAAGGCATGCCGAGCTTTTCACCTAATTCACGGGCTTCATCTTTAAATAAGGTCCGTAATGGTTCGATGAGCTTGAATTGCATGTCTTCGGGCAACCCGCCGACGTTATGATGTGATTTAATCGTTTGCGCTGTGGAAGTCCCACTTTCGATGACGTCGGTATACAACGTCCCTTGCGCTAAGAATTCCATCCCATTCAACTTGGTGGCTTCTTCGTCGAAGACTTGGATAAATTCGTTACCAATGATCTTCCGTTTGCGTTCGGGATCACTGACACCGGCTAATTTGCTCATGAAGCGGTCTTTAGCATCAACTTTGATGATGTTTAAACCGAACTTTCCTTCCAAACTCGCCATAACTTGGTCAGCTTCGCCTTTACGTAACAAACCGTGGTCCACGAAAATACTCGTCAATTGCGTGCCAATGGCCTTGTGTAACAAGACACCAACGACACTGGAGTCCACCCCACCAGAAAGGCCGAGTAAGACTTTTTTATCGCCAACTTCTTCACGGATTTTTTCAATCTGCATGTCAATGAAGTCATCCATTGACCAGTTAGCTTCAGCTTGGCAAACGTCAAATGCAAAGTGCTTCAAAATTTCGCTACCGTAATCGGTATTGCGCACTTCGGCGTGGAATTGAATCCCATACATCTTTTTATCGACATTTTGAATGGCTGCGATTGGGCAGTTCTTCGAAGTAGCGACAACGTCAAAGCCATCGGGTGCTTGGGTTACCAAGTCACCATGACTCATCCAAACTGATTGTTCCTGCGGCGTATCCTTGAACAAGGTTGCAGCGTCGCTGGTCACGGTAATGTTCGCTTTTCCGTATTCGCGGTTATCCGCGGATTCAACTTTCCCACCCGGAAGTGAGTAAGTCATCAGTTGCATCCCATAACAAATCCCTAAGATTGGTAAACCAAGCTTGAAGATTTCAGGGTCAACCCGTAAGGCGCCATCATCGTAAACACTGTTAGGACCACCGGAAAAGATAATACCTTTAGGGTGGCGGGCTTTGATTTCATCGGCAGTGATCATATTCGGAAGTAATTCTGAATAAATGCCGAAATCACGAATGCGCCGGGTAATCAATTGGTTATATTGACTCCCAAAATCCAACACTAAAATTGAGTCGAATGACGCGGTGTCCGTTTTTGCCAAGTTGTTCACTCCTTTGGATTAATTAACGTTCAATAGGTCTATCATACTGATTTCTAAACGTTCGGTCAATAACTATGAGAAATTTCTTAGTGCTAATACTTGCGGAAATACACGGCATCAATCAAATGATGCGCGACTTTATGCAAAATTAAATCCGCACGATTGCGCGTTGGCAAGATATAATCATTCAAGTTTTTGAGGTCGACATCTTCCCAGACCCGCTTGGCCATCGCAATCGCATCGTCGTGGTCGCCAATCGCCCATGGATAAAAATAGTTCTTCGGGTCTTGAAAGGCAGTCTTCATCAACGCTTCAAACCGGTCCAAATACCACGTTTCCACTAAGTCGGCATCGGCATCGACGTACACCGAAAAGTCCGTGAAGTCGCTAATGTAAATGTGCTCGTTGGATGGCAATTGTAAGACGTTAATCCCTTCGATAATTAAAATATCCGGATGAGTAATCACGTCGAACCGATTCGGCACGATATCATACGTTTGATGTGAATACACCGGCGCCTTGGCTAACGGCTTACCACTTTTGACATCGTCTAAAAATTGAATCAGCCGTGGCATATCATAGCTTTCCGGAAACCCTTTGCGTTCCATCAGCTGCATCTTTTTCAACTCGGCATTCGGATATAGAAACCCATCAGTCGTAATTAATTGCGTCCGCCGGTCCGGATATAAATATTTAAATAGCAAGCGGAGTAAGCGCGCGGTGGTCGTTTTACCGACCGCGACACTGCCGGAGACCCCGATAATAAACGGCGACCGCTTATTTTGCCGTTGTAAAAATGCCGACTCGGTCTCGCGCCATGATAAGTAATGTTCAAATTTTGCTTGTAGAAAATGGGCTAGCGGTAAATAAATCTCACGCACGTCTTCCAAATTGATCTGGTCATTAAACGCTTTGACTTCTTGCAAGTTGGCCGCGGATAACGGCACGTGCCCGCCTTGGTAAAATTGTTTCCACTGGTCGCGTGAAAACCGATAATAGTTCAATTGCTCTTCCATAAGTTGTCTGCCACCATCATTAAATTAATGGGTAGATTATAGCATAAATAATGCCTAAAAGACCGGGTGAATTTTAACGCTTACACCTTGCTGTGGCGAGTGGTCCTGCGTACAATGAACCATAGATGGAGGTGGACCTCATGACAACTGAAAACAAAACTTATACCGCGACCGTTTCAACGCGCGGTCGAATTACGATTCCTATCGAATTGCGGCGTGAACTGGGGCTTGTTCCCGGCGACATCGTTAACCTCATTCAGCATACCGATGGCACCATCACTTTGAAAAAACCTGCTGATGATAACGTCTCTGAGCTTCCAAAAGTATTTAACGAGGAAACCGTCTACTTTAATGACGACGGCACCGTCGATGAAAAGCGGTCACCTAATTTTGCTGCTTGGATGCATGAAGATTCAGACGAGTATAACTATTAATCAATCAAGACGCTAAAAAGCCAGCTAAACGGTTTGATTACCCCGCTTAGCTGGCTTTTAACATCTATTTATACCGTCGCTTCATCCAACGTATACAACGCCGAATTAACACGACTCAACAGTGGTGACAAGGCCCCCACCGAAGTAATCGTCAATTCATGCATCGCTCGTGAGCAGATGGTGTATAACAATTGCCGTTCATCTTCACGCGCATAGTTATCCGCATTGGCATTCCAAACGATGACCGCGTCGAATTCCAAGCCTTTCGCTAAGAAGGACGGCACGATAATGCAGCCGGGAGCTAAACGTTGGTTTTCAGTACGAATCAAGGTGACGTGTTCACCGCGGTCTTTCAAGGCTTGCGTCAAGCGTTCGCATTCCGCCAACGTTTTACCAATAATGGCGGTGGTATCGCGGTCCGAATCGTTCATCGCTAATTGGTCGACGACTTGGTCCACGGCACTATCGAAGTCGCCGGTGATAGCGATATTCGGTAAGTCGCCTTGGCGGTCGAAGGCAGTGACCGCTTCCCCGTTGACTAAGATTTCCTTCGTAAAATCAGTAATCTGTTGCGTTGACCGATACGACTTAGTCAATTGGACGACTCGCGTCTTTTCGGGATCGAACAACGTTTCCAATTCGCCAATCAGCGTGTGACTGTTTTCCTTGGTGAAAATAGCTTGATTCAAGTCCCCGAGCATCGTGAAGCGGGCATTCGGGAAGCTGAACTTTAAGAACGCTAATTGGAAGGCGTTGTAATCTTGAATTTCATCCAAGAAAACGAAGCGAATCTCGCGTTGGCCTTTTTTGCCGGTCATCAAGTCATGCAAGTACATGTAAGCCGAGACGGTCGTCAACGAGATGTGGCGGTCTTTAATGGCTGCTAACTTCTGTTCAACGGCGGCATCCCATTCATCGCGAGTGATATCGTACTTATCTAAGTTCAAGATTTTCGGCACTTCACGCAAGAAATGGGCGTATTGCAAGTTGATGCTCAAGAAGCGGTTCCGCACGATTTGGGTCCGCGCTTTGCCGAGCCGTTGCATGACAATCTTGCGCGCTAAGAACTTGAATTCTTGGTCACCATTCTTGAATTCGCGCGGTTGATTGCCGTACAAGTTGTTGATTTCTTCACGCGACAAGTCTTGAACAGTTTCTTCGACCCACTTCGTCCGCATTTCCGCTTCAACTTTGCTGTTCAAGATTTTGATCAAGGCTTCCTTCGTCGCCGATAAGCGCACGCCCAAGTGATAGTTTTCATTGAAGTTATAGTAGATTTCTTTAATCTTTTCGCGCGGAATAATCACTTCGCCATTCAACGTGATGTTACGGAAACGCATGTCAGCTTGTTCCAAATGGTTCCCGTATGCGGTCACCGCTTTGAAGAAGGCTAAACTGCCTTCCAACTTCGTGATTTTCGCCATTGCCGGCGTATTTTCAGTTTCAAAACGTTGTTGCAACGTTTCGACTTGCATGTGTGGTAACCGATAAGACGCATATTGGAAGTACGTCATCTGCACCATGTTTTGCTCGCCTAATTCGGGCAACACTTGATTAATATAATCATTAAATAATTGGTTAGGTGAGAATAAAATCACTTGACCAGCCGTTAAATTACCGCGGTAACGATATAACAAGTACGCGACCCGTTGTAAAACGGACGATGTTTTCCCGGAACCAGCGGCCCCTTGCACGAATAGCAAGTCCGAGCTGGTATCTCGAATAATCGTATTTTGTTCCTTTTGAATCGTCGTAACGATACTCTTCATCTTCGTGCTGGACTTTTCATCCAACACTTCCAACAACATCGAGTCTCCAACGGCTTCATCGGTATCGTAGACAGTCACGATGGACCCGTCTTCAATCATTAATTGGCGTTTCAATTGCACATCAACTTGTTGAGGGCCATCTGGCGTTTGATACGTGACGTGCCCGAGCCCGCCGTCGTAATAAATACTTGAGATAGGTGCCCGCCAGTCATAGATCAAAAAGTGATCCGGACTGTCGGAGAATGAACTGAGGCCGATATAAATCGTTTCAGTTGCCGGTTCTCCTTTTTCATGAAAATCTAACCGCGCAAAGTAGGCGTTTTTTTCGAGTTTCTTTAAGGTCGAGAGTTGCTTGGTCGCATGTTGCCAACTGTTTTGCCGTTCGTCCAACATTTGTTGTTGTTGGCGCACGGACAAGCCGGTCTCCATCATGCCTTCATAACTATCGGTCTTAATATTGACGTCGTTATAAAAATTCTGCTTAATGTCCGCTTGGTCTTTTTCCGAGCGCGCAATGGTCTGACTTTGTTTCTGTTCTTCGATGCGAATCTTTCCAACCACTTCATCCAAATGTTCCTGTTCTGAAGCTTTAATTGACTTAGCCATCAGCAGCCCCCATTCCTAAATTTCGATAAACAATTTTAGCACTATCTAGCGCCTGACTCAATTAATAACCCACTACCCCCGGCAAAATACTAAATTGTTGTTAAATATGTATGAATTTTTCGTTTTGAAAATTACGAATCCGTTAAATCACTCTAAATGGTAGCGATTACACTAGCATTTCGCCGGGCAGCCGACTAAAATATATTTAATCGAAATTGGAGGTGTCGCCGTTGGAAAATTTAGTGTTAATTTTGACGCATTTAGAACAGTATCTGGTGCCGTTACTCACGACCCTGGGTAGTTGGAGCTACTTAATGCTGTTTGCGGTGATCTTCCTAGAAACCGGCATGGTGGTCTTTCCATTCTTGCCCGGCGAATCATTAATCTTTTTGGCCAGCACGATGGCTGCGACCCACACGACGTTAAGCATTCAAGTCTTAGTCCCCGTGTTTTTCGTCGCCGCCGTAATTGGCGATACGGTTAATTATGAGATTGGCCGCCATTTGATTCGCTTACCTTGGCTGCAACGCCACTTACCCGCCGACAAACAAGTTAAAGCTCAAGCCTTCTTCAGCAAATATGGCAGCAAAGCCGTCATGTTTGGCCGCTTCGTCCCCCTTATTCGGACGTTTGTGCCCCTGACCGCGGGTGCTTCCAAAATGCCACAAAAGTCCTTTGCCCTATGGAACCTCTTAGGCGTCGGCATTTGGGTCGCGGTGGGCTGCTCACTAGGCTACTTCTTCGGGTCGATCAGCTTCGTACAAGATCACTTATCGTTATGCTTCTTAGGCATCATGGCCGCGGCCTTAATTCCCGCCGCTACTTTAACTTTAGTGAAAACGTTACGGCGTCGGCATCCCGTCGCTTAATAAAAATCGGCAATAAAAGTTGTTGGTTGCGTGATTTTCGCGTAACCAACTTTTTTGTCCGGTGAGTGTTTAAAGTTGTGATGCTGAATTCGGCATGCTATCTTTTAGGCACTTGCTAAAGGAGCTATTTCAATGACCGTTAAAAACAACCAACCCGAATCAGCAGCGCATCCTCAGCATAAAACACGCTCACAGCCTATCCCAACTAATAACATTTTTGCACAAGCCGTCCGCCACAATATCGATTTACGCCCCGACCGCGATTGGCTGGCGGGCATCATGACAAAACGCGAGGATGTCTAAATCAGTCATATATCCCGCTCAGCTGACTAACCAACGTGCTTACCAAATTTTTTCACCCACTAAATAAAGGCCGACCACGAATTTATCAATAGTCGGCCTTTATTTTAGCTATTTTTCATCGTGCCATAAAACGCGCACTTATTATTAACCACCTGCAACTTAAATTGTGGCCGTGGCGCAGTTATCGCTACCTTAGTGACACCCGGTAGCTGAATATTTTGCATACTGTGCGATCCCGGCGTTTGCCAATGATAACGGAACTTAAAGTAATTCCACCAAGTCCCATAAAACCGCAGCGCCGTATAATCTGGTGCTAGCCAGCCCGTGGCGTTCATGACGAAGCCGACTGACACCACTACCCCCAGACACCAACTCGTAATTTGTCGATAATTTAAGTATTGGTGTGCTAACGTCTCAGTTGTCGCGCCCGGTGCTAACGGCTGTTGGGGATTCGACGTGGCATGCGCCGCGAGTAATCGCCGTTGCACTTGCCATGAAAAGATTAGTTTTAAGCTCGTCCCCAATAACACCAGCAACGCACTCACCGCAATCCAAAATTGGGCATGCCATGAAAGTAGCATTACGCCCGTCCATTTCAATAACGTCAGCGCCAAGCCAACCGTGGCCAGGTTCGTTCCGCGGTCACCCCAAAAGTCTAAGCGCCGTAAGGTCTGAGACTGCGCAATTTCAGCACGGTCAAAGAACCGCCAGCTCCGCCGAATTTGTCGCGGGGTCATGGTTTGATTAGTGGCCTGCACCGCCAAAAACATGGTCCGCCGCACGTAATGCGTTCGCATCGCCAACGCCACGGTGACCATCAACCCAATAATATTGAACCAAACATACCAATCCATTTTGCCGCCCCGATTTCTAAGATGTCGCGCTTTCGTCTAATTATAGCAAACCACTGTGCTATGAAAACTAGTAAATTCTTTCAAAATCCCCGTAAAAAGTGTATTCTGGCATAGGATTCTTAACAGCGGAGGTGCATTTTTTCATGATTCAATTGGAACCTTATAAACCAACCTGGCAAACAACTGCCACTGATTTTCAAGATCGACTCAAAGTAACGCTACAACCATGGCTAACGACCAGCAGTCACGTCGGCAGTACTGCCATGCCGCAACTACCGGCCCGCCCCATTATCGACATCGCCATTTTGGTCACCAACTTAACGGCGGTGGCCCACGCGTTAAATGCGGCCCCGGTCCCCAATCAGCCGAATACTTATCAATTGACCTTTGACGGCCAATTGATTAATATTTTAATTTTCGTAGATGAACCGGCTTATCAACAAGTCATCAATTTTCGCGATTATTTAAATGCGCATCGCACCGATGGCCGCAAATACACGGCCGTCCGGCAAACGGCGGCCCAAGCGACGACGATGTATTATGCCAACAAAGCGGACTTTGTCGACGGCATCAATGGCAAGGCAGCCGAGTGGCTCAAAACCAAAGACGACCACGAACATCACGACCGCACCGTCCGCGCCGAATTAGTTAATATGTGTTTCATTAAAAATCCGACAACTGGCGAAGTCCTGGTTGAAAATAAAATTGACGCCCAATGGAACGGTTTGACCTTTCCGGGCGGGCATGTTGACCCCGGTGAGTCGCAGCTTCACGCGATGACCCGTGAAGTTTTCGAGGAAACGGGCCTGAAAGTGCGTAACTTACAATTAGCGGGGACCGTCACTTGGGTCGAAAATGCCGCTGGCGATGTTTCGTTAGGCACGCTCTACACGACCAGCGATTATACCGGCAATTTATTGGCCGGTTCGTATGAAGGGGCCATCAGCTGGCAACCACTTAGCGCCCTAACACCGGACAAGTTAGCCCCGGGTATCAGCCAAGTTTTAAAAGTATTTACGGACGCCCATTTGCATGAAGCGTTCTGGAGTTACGACGACGATCAACTCCGCGTCGAATAAATGAATTGAGGGATTCAGATGGATCAAGTTTCACTAGTCATTATTTTATTTGCGGCCTTACTAATTCCATTAGTGATGGCTAAGTTCAAAATCAACAGTCTACCAACCGCCGTCATGGAAATCATCGTCGGCATTATTTTAGGCCCAAGTGTCTTTAATATCGTCAACACGACGACGTCTATTTCCCAGTTATCGACGATTGGGGTCATTGTGTTGCTGTTTTTAAGTGGGTTAGAAATCGACTTCAGCCTGTTCAAAAAACGGCGGGCTGCTTTAACGCCGTTGGAAAAGAAAAACGCGGTCAATGTGCCGAAGTATTCGCCGGTGCGGCTGTCGGTTTACGCCTATACGACGGTGGTTGTCTTATCACTACTATTAGCCGCCGCCTTCAAAGTGTCCGGCTTATTCAGTGATTTCTGGTTAGCCGCCATCTTATTTGGCACGATTTCACTCGGCATCGTCATCGCCGCATTGAAAGAAAAAGAATTATTGAGTAAAGCGTTCGGACAAACCATCTTATTGATTTCCGTCTTCGGGGAAATCGTCCCAATGATGGGCTTAACGCTCTATGCTTCCGTTTACGGCAGCAACTCGCAAAGCTTATGGCTCTTATTATTAATCTTAGCGGTCGCCGCGGTCTTGTTGTTACGGTTCAAGCCATTCTTCCGTTTTTATCAAAATATCAATAAGTCCACGACACAATTAGACATTCGCTTAGCGTTTTTCTTAATCGTCACGATGGTTACCGTCGCTGAATCGGTCGGTGCGGAAAATATCTTAGGCGCATTCGTCGCCGGGATTGTGCTCAAGCTCTTACAACCGAGCGAAAGCACCCGCGAACGGCTCGACTCCATTGGGTACGGCTTTTTCATCCCAATTTTCTTCATTACGACCGGCGTTGATTTGAACTTACGGACCTTATTAACGAGTGGCAAAACGCTCTTATTAATTCCGTTATTCTTCTTAGCTTACATGGTCGCCAAACTCGGGAGTTACTGGGTCTTGAAGTTACGTTTCAAGCAAGCCAACGCTTTAGCCGGTACCGCACTAACGGCCACCACTATGACGATGGTCTTAGCCGTCTTACGAGTCGCTAAATCCATGAAGACGATTACCACCGACCAGTCCGGCGCGTTCTTATTAGCCGCCCTGCTCACCTGCGTCGTCTCACCATTGATTTTTAACAAGTTTTATTCCGCGGAAAAAGAAGACTTGGTCAAGACAGCGGTCCATTTTATTGGCGCCAACTTGAGTACCGTCCCCGTTGCGCAACAGTTACGCAAGGGCTGGTATGACGTCAAGATGTATACCAACCATCCTGAAAATTACAAGACTTATCATGCGCAAGCGCCGGTGGAATTAATGGAAGATTTCACCCCGGAACAGCTGGAAGATAAGGGCGTCTTTGATACCGATATTTTGGTATTGGGGCATATCAATGCCGAACGCAATTATGAGCTCGCTAAGGCGGCCCATGAATACGGTGTTAAACGGATTATCGTCCGCTTTGAAGACCGGAACGTCTTGAATGAACACGAAGACGAACTTAAAGAAATTGGCGTCGAAGTTTATAACACGCCCGAAGCCAACATTACGTTATTGCGGGCGTTGATTGAATCGCCATCGACCTTACTGATGCTCGGCAATACCGAAAACAGTATTTACGAAGTTCGCGTCGTCAACCACTTGTACACCAACGTGCAAATCAAGAACTTACAATTTGCCCAAGATATTACGATTAGCCAAGTGATTCGCAATTGTAAGATCATCGTGCCAAATGGGAGTACCACCATTCAATATGGCGACCGCTTGATTTTTACCGGTAACAAGCAAGACGCGCCAAGAATTCGGCAAGCCTTAGCGACCGCCAACTAATATGCTAAAATGAACTTATTATCTATGAAAAGAGCGAGGAATTAAATTTATGGCTACATTTTCCGTTTACATGATTCGTCACGGTCAAACGTACTTCAATAAGTACCGCCGCATGCAAGGCTGGTGTGACTCACCACTAACTGAAGTTGGCAAACAAGATGCCGTTAACGCTGGTAAAATGCTGGCTGACGTCAAATTCGACGCTGCTTACGCCAGTGATATGACGCGCGCCATGGACACGGCCAACCTCATCTTACCGAATAGCGGTAACGCCGACTTAACGGTCACCCCGATGCCCGCCTTTCGCGAGGCATTTTACGGTTACTTTGAAGGTGACGATACGTCGCAAACGTGGTTCATGATTGGCGCGCCCCATCAAGCACCGAGCTTATCAGATATCATTGCCAAGTATGGGATTCATAAAGCCAAAGACTTCGCTAAAGAAGCCGACCCTTTCCACCAAGCCGAAAACAACGCTGAATTTTGGGCCCGGGTCAACGGCGGCATCGATGAACTCCGCCAAAACGCCCACGATGGTGACAAAGTGTTACTCGTCAGCCACGGCAATACAATCTTTAGTATTGCGGCTGAAGTTGCCGAATTAACGTCACCCGACCGGCCGAAAAACGGCAGTGTGACGAAGTTTACGATTACCGATGACAGTATTCACTTAGACTACTTCGGTAAAAAAGACCACATCAAGTAAAGGAGTTCTCCCATGTCAAAATTTTCAATTTACTTTGTCCGGCACGGCCAGACTTTCTTTAATTTATATAATCGGATGCAAGGTTGGTCGGATTCACCGTTAACTGATAAAGGTCGCGACGTCGCCACCAAAGTGGGCCACGCCTTGCAAGACGTCGACTTCAGCCAATTTTATTCCAGTGATTCCAAACGCGCGATGGATACCGCTAAGTTAATCAAAACCGCAATGAACCGGGATGCTGACAACTTGAAGACGTTAAAAAACTTCCGCGAAGTCTTTTACGGTTACTTCGAAGGCGACGACAGCAGTCGCGTCTGGTCATTAGTGGGTAAAGATTACGGTGTCACGAGTTTGCATGAATTACTCCAACACATCAATATCGAACAAACCCGCGACATGATGCAAGCCATCGAACCGATGCACGCCGCGGAAAACAACGCGCAATATTGGGACCGGGTCAACGCCGGCTTTGATTACTTAAAAGCCCACCATGATAACGGCGAAAAAATCTTAGTTGTTTCCCACGGCACCACGATTCGCAGCATGGTCAGCCACTTCGCCCCGGATATCGACATTACGACCGGACCGAAAAACGGTAGCCTGACACGTATCGATGTCGACGGCGACCAGATTAAAGTGCTTAGTTACGCTGAAGATTTAGTTTAATGCGAGTCGCTATGACGACAATAATAAATACGCTCAGCACCGTAATTTGCGATGCTGAGCGTATTTTTGCGCAACAAGCTGTCTATCAGCAACTAACTCGTCACTTTAATCCCGATAATCCCAATAATCAATATCGCGACAAATACCCAAGTAAGCGGTGAAAGCGTATCTTTAAACAATATGACCCCGACCACAATCGCCCCGACTGCGCCTATCCCCGTCCAGATCGGATACGCGATACTCAACGGTAAGTGTTTGGTCGCTAACGCTAAGAAGCCGAAGCTTAAAATCATGCCGATAACGGTCGCCACGGAATACCCGAGGTGACTAAACCCATCACTTAATTTCATCATCGTCGCCCACACCACTTCAAAAATCCCGGCTACTACTAAATAAATCCAAGTCATGCTAATTTCCTCCTCAAAATAAAAACCGGCCAACGTCACGTGAACTTCCGCTAAGACCTAAGGAAGTTCATGTACGCTGTCCGGTGACAGTTGTTCTGATTAATTCAGTCCAATATAGCAAATTTAACACAGCCGGTCAAGGACGTTGACCAAGCAACATCCAGGCGGTTAATGGCGTGAGCGGCGTGGGTAACTGGTCGCGGTCGAAAAAAGCCGCCGCAGTTGTTTCATTGGTTTGCGGCGTGAGTGCCCCACCGGTGATGGTTCCCTGATATAAGGTGGTTACACTATCAATCACATCGCCATTGGGATATTCATAATGCATCTCAGGGCCGCTAAAGACATCAACCAGTTGTAAGTCGCCAACGGTTAGCCCGGTCTCTTCTCGTAACTCGCGGCGCGCGGTGGTCGCCACACTTTCGCCTGGTTCCGTCGAACCCGCTGGCAAGCCCCATTTATCATTGTCATTACGATGGACTAATAAGAGCTGTCCAGCCGTATTCAGGGCTATCACGGCCGCACCCGCAACGACTAACGGTTGATGGCCGACTTTTTTTCTTAAATCTAAGACGTAACCCATGTAATTACCCCCATAATACTCGAACCAATAATATTCTAATTAGACATGTTATACTTAAAACAACTATAACACGTCAGGAGTGTGATTGAATGTCCGAACCAATCGTACAAGAAGTTATTATTGCCGGCATGTCCAAAACGGTCGCCAATTATGACTATGCGATGTCAGAATTAGAATCACTCGTTGAAGCTAATAATATGCACGCCGCTTTGCGCATCGACCAAGGCCTAGAAAAGCCCAATCCCGCCACTTATTTTGGTAAAGGGAAAGTCGTTGAAATCAAAGAAATGGCTGAAGCTAACGAATTAAATATTATGGTCATCAATGCCGACTTGACGCCTAGCCAAGTCCGGAACTTAGAAACCGAAACCGGCTTACAAATCATTGACCGGACCGGGTTAATTTTGGAAATCTTCGGTAACCGTGCTCGCAGTAAAGAAGCCAAGTTACAAGTTAAGATTGCCCAATTACAATATCAATTACCACGGCTACGGACCAGCATTTCCAACCGGCTGGACCAACAAGCCGGGGCCGCCGCTGGTGGTGGCGGTGGTTTCACCAACCGTGGGGCCGGTGAAACGCAACTTGAATTAAATCGTCGGACCATCCAAGATCGCATCAGCCATGCCAAGCATGAACTGAAAGAACTCAACAAAGACGAAGAAGTGCGTCGCGCCCAACGTGATAAAGCTGGATTGCCAAATGTGGCGTTAGTCGGCTATACCAATGCCGGTAAATCAACCACGATGAACGGCTTAGTTAAATTATTCGGTAAAGGCGAAGATAAGCAAGTCTTCGAAAAAGATATGTTATTTGCCACTTTGGACACGAGTATTCGCCAATTAACGTTCCCCGACAACAAACAACTCTTATTGAGTGATACCGTTGGGTTCGTCAGCGACTTACCGCATAACTTAATCAATGCCTTCCGGTCAACGTTATCCGAAGCTGCCAGTGCCGACTTGTTAATCCAAGTCATTGACTACGCTGACCCTCATTACAAAGAAATGATGGACACCACGGAAAAGACGCTCAAAGAAATCGGTGTGACCGACGTGCCAATGTTGTACGCCTACAACAAAGCTGATTTGACCGAAGCCAGTTATCCAAGTCAACAAGATGATCAATTGATTTACGCCGCTAGAGACGAAAAGTCCTTGCAAGTGTTGACCAAGATGATTAAAGACAAAGTTTTCAAAGACTATGTCAAAACGACCCTCTTGATTCCGTTCAGTGATGGCGATGTCGTGGCCTATTTGAACGACCATGCCAACATCTTGAAGACCGATTACTTGGCCGACGGAACACAATTGGAAGTTGAATTAAATGCTGTGGATGCCCAACGTTATGAAAAATACGTGGTTACTCCGGCTTAATATCAAAAACGCTCGTTGTCAATTTTGACAGTGGGCGTTTTTTAGTTGGTCGCTAACATTAGCTTCGTAATATTTATTAATAACTGATCTCGGGACAAGCCTTTTTGTTGGCGTTGATAAGCATAACTATTACTCTTCAACATCGCAATCAACATATCTGCCCGAAACTCCAACTCAGCCGCCGTTAAGTCCCCACTGACCGGTCGCAAAACTTGCATCAATAACTGCACGAGCTGTTGATACAATTCACTGCGATAATATGTTGACATCACTGTCGGCCCATTTTCAATCGACGCCAGCAGTTGCATCCGCCGTTCGCGGAACGTTAAATACTGGCCTAACACATGTTTGAATTGCGTTTCCGCATCGGCGGTGGCCATCGCGAGATACGTTTGGCCATCCGTGATGAATTGCTGAATAAAATCCATCGACAAGGCTAAGCACAGTTCACTTTTATTCGGATAATTGCGATATAACGTGCCAGTACCGATACCCGCCGCAGTGGCGATATCTTTCATACTGACCGCTGCGACCGATTTTTCGCGAAATAATGCCGCGGCCGTCGTCAAAATTTTTTCCCGATTGGCTTGCGCGTCTTTACGCATGCTGACGCCACCTTTCCCCTCGTTGTCTTATCAAATCCATCTTACACTCAAGACAGTTGCTTGACAAGTGGAGCACACTCCGTTTATATTTAACTTAACAGTTCAAACGAAGAAGGTCTCTATATGCTTACCCTAATTTACGGTTTAGTCATCGGTATTTTTGTTAGTTTAATTGGTGGCGGGGGCGCCGCTTTATATTTAGGCGTCCTCACTAGCCAACTAGGGTTAGCGACGGCCGTGGCCGTTCCGACCTCCTTATTGGTCGCGTTACCCGCCCTGTTTTTTGGCTTCTTGACGCAGACTCGCATTCATAACGTGAACTTTCACGTTGGGAATCAGATGATTATTGCAGCGATTCCGGGAATTATTGTCGGGACCATTAGCGCCCAATACATCCCACAAAATGTTTACAACTGGATTGTCGGTTCAATTTTCATTGTGATGGGGCTAATGGTCTTACGCAAAGCCATCTTTCCTAAAAAAGCAACCAGTGACAATCCCCACCAAGCATGGGCAGCTCGTGGGTTTGGGTTATTGAGTGGCTTAATGGTCGGCATTGGCGGCTTAAGTGGTGGGGCCACCACGGCAGCGGGCTTAACGATTCTCGGGTTAACCGCCGTCGAATCGGCCGGAACCGCCACGTACGTCTTGACGGCCATGTCCGCCATCAGCTTTGTCGGGCACTTGTTTACGAGCACTTTTGCATGGGAAGCCGGCTGGATGTTGATGCTCGGCGCAATTATTGGTGCCATATTAACCCCGCTAGTCATTCGCAAGCTCGATTTAAATAAAGTTAACCGGGTGTTGACCCCTTTTCTAGGCTTATTAATCATTTACTTTGGGGTTAAAATGTTTCTCTAAACATACTAAGATCAGTTGTCGCTTCCGGTCAGTAGTAATTCCAGCTAAATTGAAACTATCATTCAGACACAATCAGGGAGCCACCACTAACAAGCATAGTGGTGACTCCCTTATTCGTACTTTTCAGATAATCCGTGTCATTAAGCGATGACATCCCGGTACGAGAAACAGGTTAACTTGCTGGAGGTCAACGTTCGAAGACTTTTGTCCCAGACTAGTCTTCAACAACTTGTTTCTTGGCAGCCACTTGTAAATATTGGACAAACAATTTTTTGTAAATTGCAATAAATTCTAAGTACTGGCGTTTGGACGTATATTCATTATCTTGATGTTGGGTATCGTTCCCCGGACCAAAGGCGGCATAATTGAAGCCGACCGGATGATCAATCAAATAACTCGACGCATCCATCGTCCCCGACGCACTCATCGCTAAAATTTCATCGGCCGCGTATGGCATATCTAACAACTTCATCAACTGTTGTTCGTAGGCGCGCTCTTCAGCTGACAAGTCTTGATTAGCCGCATAGGGATTCCCGATTTGTTGAATCAGCTTAATCAAATCAGAGTCGCGATTACCCTGCGTCGAAATCACGTCATTAGCGGCAATTAATTCAATATCGCCGTTAGTTGTGGCATTGTAGTCATCAACCGTCTTTTGAAAGGCGGCGATTAATTGGTCATTCGGTAATTCCGGAATCGTCCGCAAATTGATTTGGGCGGTAGCTAGACCGGGAATGGCGTTAACTTGGTTACCCGCTTGCAACACATCGACATTATACAGCGTGCCACCCATTTCGGGATTGACCACGGCGCCGGCCACATCATCAAAGGTCGCTTGCATCCGTTGCAAGATGTTCAATAAATGGGTCGCCGCGTTATTACCGAGTTTCGGCATCGAACTGTGCGCCGCTTTACCGTGGGACTTCACCGTTAGATTCAACGTCCCTTTATTGGCGGAAATAATCCGATAGCCGGTTGGTTCACAAATCAACAAGGCATCCAAGTCATCGACATACCCGGCCTTAGTCAACGCTTGCGCCCCCACTTGGCCAACTTCTTCACCGGCACTCGCTAGAAACTTCAACGTCCCCGGCAATGGCACCCCGCTTTGTTTAATTTCAATCATCGCAATCACGATGGCGGCCAAGCCGTCTTTCATATCATTGACACCACGACCATACAAATTATCGCCGGCTTGCGTCATTACGAACGGATCGGTCTTCCAACCCGCTGGTTCCACGTCAACGACATCCATATGACCACCAATCCCTAGTACCGGTTTACCTTCACCCAATGTCGCCACCAAGTTGGCCCGGTCATTTCCTAATGGCAAAATCTCGGCTTGAATGCCATAGCGTGTTAATAATTTTTCCAAATATTCGGCCACTTTTAATTCGTGACCATTCACCGACTTAATCGCCACTAAGTCCGCTAAAATTTGCATTTTTTGTTGTTCATCCACCACAAATCACCTCTTGATACTGGTTATACCATGGGATTGTGAGGCGTCACAAGCGAGCACACCTTTAAGTTACCACTCCACTATCACAATAAAATTTATATTATTCGGTAGATTGTAAAATTAATCCGAACGCTGTTCGGACAAAAAAGATCAGCTTCCT
>NZ_AYGX02000080.1 GCF_000498955.2 Lactiplantibacillus fabifermentans DSM 21115
GGTTATGCTGAACAATTTGTCCAAAAATTCGGATTAAATTTGCAATCTACCCTTTACGAAAATTCAAACCAGCATATTTATTAACCGCGCTAAACACTAATCGTTTACGAGGATAAAAGCGACCGGATGTCACGATTTAATTCGTAACATCCGTTTTTTTAATTGACGTTGATACCAGCCTAAAATGGCTAATACACTTGAATCAAGTTAGACTACAGCTACATACTTGTATTATCAGTAAAAAATGCGAAAAGACGACTCACTGAGTTTCTCAGTAAGCCGTCTTCCGATGAGTAATCTTGAAAATTGTTATTTAGTTAAAATTCAGCATTCCCCGGTGTCCGTGGATAAGGGATCACGTCGCGGATGTTTTCCATCCCGGTGACATACATCAATAACCGTTCAAAGCCAATCCCGAAACCAGAATGTGGCGTTTCACCATATTTCCGGAGTTCCAAATACCATTCGTATTCTTCAGGTGGCAAGTTGTAGTCTTTGATCTTTTGCGCTAATTGGGCCTGACGTTCTTCACGTTGGCTCCCACCAATCAATTCACCAATTTGTGGCACTAACATGTCAACGGCTGCCACGGTCTTGCCGTCGCCGTTATCACGCATGTAAAAGGCTTTGATGGCCTTGGGATAGTCAGTGATAAACGTTGGGCGGTTGTAGACTTGTTCGCACAAGTAACGTTCATGTTCCGCTTGTAAGTCCAAGCCCCATGAAACGGGCACGTCAAATTTAACGGGCGCTTTTTCGAGTTCTTCGATAGCTTCCGTATAAGTAATCCGCGCAAACTTTTCGTTGATCGTTTGATGTAACCGATCCAACAAGTTTTCATCAACGGCCCCGTTCAAGAAGTCCAATTCGTCTTTAGCATGGTCTAATAAATAGCTAACCACGTATTTCAACAATTCTTCAGAAGTGACGATAATATCGTCTAAGTCGGCGAAAGCCATTTCTGGTTCAATCATCCAAAATTCGGACGCATGCCGGGATGTATGCGAGTTTTCAGCCCGGAACGCTGGCCCAAACGTGTAAACGTTACGTAAAGCTAACGCAAAGGCTTCCACTGGTAATTGGCCACTAACGGTTAAGTTCGTTTCTTTTTTGAAGAAGTCTTCGTGGTCGTCAACTTTACCTTCATCGTTTTTAGGCAAGTTGTTCATGTCTAACGTCGTCACCCGGAACATTTCACCGGCACCTTCACTATCACTACTAGTGATAATTGGCGTGTTAACATACGTGAAGCCATGTTCTTGCAAATATTGATGAATGGCAAAGGCAGCTAATGAACGAATCCGGAAAACTGCGTAGAAAGTGTTGGTCCGAGGACGTAAATGGGCCATCGTCCGTAAGTATTCATACGAATGCTTTTTCTTTTGTAAGGGGTAATCATTGTCCGAAGCCCCTTCAACTTCAATCGCCGTCGCATGAATTTCTAATGGTTGCTTGGCATCCGGCGTGTACGCCACCGTCCCAGTTACTTTGATAGTCGTACTGATCGGTAACTTCGTCATTTCGGCATAGTTGTCCATGTCGCTCATCATGACGATTTGGGCATGCTTCATTGCTGAACCATCGCTCAATTCGATGAACCCAACCCGTTTGGACCCCCGCACTGTTTTAACCCAACCGTGTAAAGTCACGATTTCGTCTTCAGCAAAATGCTTATCACTAAACAAATCTTTTACTAAAACTTCTGTCATAAAAAAACTCTCCTTCCAAATATGTCACGATAACGTCAAAAAAAGACCCATCATCCCTGTTAAACAGGGACGAAAGGTCTTTCCGCGGTACCACCCAAATTGTTTTTAATTTAAAAACCAACTTTAATAAGCGTACTAACATACGCTCCGCATGATAACGTGTCGGTTACGGCTTGACCTACTCTCTAAATTTCAGCCAGCAGCAGCAACGGGGTTCTCCCCACCAGACGATGTACTAAGCTCTCACTACCCTTAGCTCGCTGACCACTCATACTTGGCTAGGCCCTATCCGTTGCTATCGTTTTTAAGTTTATTTGACTATTGCCAGATTATCACAAAACCGTGTTAGTGACAATACTTTCCCGGCCACCAACCTCAAAAAGCCATCCTAATATGACTCAAAATAACTATTTTGATGGCTAGTTCCCGCCGACCTCCTTAATGAGACCGGCATTAAAAACGGCTCACCAAAATATTGAGTGCGCCGTTTTTGATAATCAATTTAATTTTCAGTCCGCGCTGGGCGAATCCGTTTGCCCCAATATTGGAAATAGTCCGTCCGCAACGCCCCGTTATATAACTTACGACGCTTCGTCGCTTTTTGACCAAAGTAATCTTCAAACTCTAAGTCACTCGTTAAGATATACTTACTCCAACTTGGCAATTTGCCGTAGACTTGGCCCATTTGACGATATAAAATCCGGACACTATCGCGATCACTCAGCCGTTCCCCATAAGGCGGGTTGGCCACGATGACCCCGTTGACTTTTTCAGTCGTAAAGTCTTTAACCGCTAATTGTTTGAAATGAATATCATGTAATAAACCGGCTTCACGGGCATTCAACTTCGCAATATCAATCATTTTGCCGTCGATATCGTAGCCAGTGATGTCTAATTCCGTATCATAATCGGCTTGACTGTCGGCTTCGTCGCGCAATTCCTGACTCAAACCGGCGGGCACCCAATCCCATTTTTCACAGGCAAAGGCGCGGTTAAAACCAGGGGCAATATTGCGCGCTAATAAGGCGGCTTCAATCGGAATCGTTCCAGAACCACACACGGGATCAACGAACGGATTGTCGGGATACCATTTCGCTAACATAATTAGGGCAGCAGCCATATTTTCCTTTAACGGCGCGCCCCCTTTTTCAAGTCGGTAACCTCGTTTGAACAAACTGCTGCCAGTGGTATCGAGTGTCAACATGACTTTATCTTTGTTGATAGCAACTTCTAATGGGAATAAGGCCCCAGTTTCAGGCAAATGCCCATTACGATGGTAAGTTGCAGCTAATTGATTAACAATCGCTTTTTTAACGATGGATTGCACGTCTGGAACACTGTGTAACTTCGAGTTGCGCGATTTCCCTTCCACGGGGAATTCGGCATCCATTGGTAACAATTGGTCCCATGGTAACGCCATGGTCTTTTCAAATAATTCGTCAAAAGTGTAGGCATTAAATTCGCCGACGATAATTTTTACCCGGTCAGCTGTTCGCAACCATAAATTTGTCCGAATGACATCTTTGATGGTCCCATTGAAACGCACCCGCCCATTTTCAACTTGCGTTTGGTAGCCTAAATCACGTAATTCGCGACCAACTAAGGCTTCGATACCGGCCGCACAAGTGGCGATTAATCTGAATTCTTGCATATTTTCCTCCTAGGATTGATGAAAAAAATAACTTTTGATTTTTATAGCAAAACTCACGACAGAACGGAAAAGTTAGCAGTTAAATTTAACTTGCTGAAACGCGTTCCGCAAAGCTGGTAACTCCGGTGGCTACGCTAGTCACCAAATGCTAAAACCGCATTAGGCGCCTAGCTAGGCCATCCTCATTACCAACCCGCTTTGCTGCACGCTCTAAAAAAAACGAGGACAAAAGCGAACTTTTGTCCTCGTCTCCTGTCTAAATGTAAATTCCTGTAGGCCATGTTTTGTACCATATCAAAGCACAGGTGTCTGTTGATATGGCGGTAATCATCTATCTCGAGATCACAAGGATCTCCCCCCACATTTAGTTCATTTCCAGATGTGAAGCGCCCCTACCAAAAGTTTGGGTTGCCCGCTCGAGGGGTTTACCGCGTTCCAACTTATTCGTTTCCAAATAAGTATCGTCACTGTGGCACTTTTCAGGAATACTCGGGCATAGCCGAAGCCTTAGCCGTTTTTCCCGCCGTCACCGATTAAAAATCGGTGCCCCAGCTTATTTTTTCACCGAGCACGAACACTACAAGCATCGCAGCTTGTGCGAGCATGGACCTTCCTCAGCCGACATAAGCCGACCGCGATTACCCAGAATTTACACCGAATCACCCTTTAAAGACGATGTGATTTGTTTTGATTATTATCTAATTGTGCACCAAACACGTGGCGTTCCAAGTTAGATAAACGTTTCAGAATATCCATATTCGTCACCGTGCTAGTTGGTTGTGAAGATGGACTCGTTGCACCAACAGCGACTTGCTTCGTGAGTTCGTCGACCTTGGCCCGCAACCGTTCGTTTTCATCTGAAAGTTGTTGGTTATCTTTATTAAATGACTCATAGTCCTTAATGACATTATCTAAGAACCCGTCCACGTCTGCAGGATCATAACCCCGCATCTTAGGTTTGAATTCTTTTTGAAGGATGTCTTTGGGAGTAAAATTACGGTTAGCCATATTAAAAAACACCTCATTGTTTTTCGCGCGATACCGATACGGCATCCGCATTACTTAAAACATTGTAGCAGACTTTATTCAAAATTAAAACCATTATTCTGTTTTTCTGCATATTCGTTGGCACTTTCTTGTAACCAATCGAAGTCAATTAGGGTCAACGGGTATGGATGACCCTCCGCAAATGACCGAATCAAATCGTAGTCATACGTTGGCTTCCCCGGGTTATCTGGATCATACACCAAAGTGGCCGCATCGGTATGCGTCACCATAAATTCTTGATAATTTTTTAATTGTTGGGGATTCGAATAGGCTTCCTTGCTGACCGGTGCATGAAAATCAACTTTCGCCAACAAAGTTTGTAATTTAGCCTGATTATTTTCGTTCCAGCGGCCCCCAAACTCACCATAAGGTAACATCATCGCAATTTTGAGCTCAGGATAAGCTGTTTTTAATTCCAGCGCAACTTCGGCCGTCCACTGCTCAATGCCGAGCTGGCCCCCGGTAATGACCCAGTCAACACCATCTTCGATTTGGGTCGTTAAGTAATTTGTTAATGCATATTTAATCACTTTTAATTTATCATCTTGATCACCAAAAACGTTTAATTCATAGCTTCGGTAACCAGATAGCCACAAACGACTCATTAAAAAAATCCCCTTTCTTCCTATATTTGCGGACAAAACGTCACAGATATTTCACATTACTGCGGTTAATGGTAAAATATTACATTATTAGGAGGTTGATAATGTGACGATTCGTTATCCAAACGGCAAAGCCTATCGCCAACCGACGCATCATAACACGTCCCCATCCAAGTTCGCCAATGTTAATTTTGGTGATCGTGGGATGAGCTTGGAAGAAGAACTTAACGACAGCAATACCTTTTATCTCGAAAATGATATCGCAGTTATTCATAAAAAGCCAACGCCGATTCAAATCGTCAAAGTTGACTATCCAAGCCGGAGCGCGGCCGTTATTAAAGAAGCTTATTTTAAACAGGCTTCTACGACGGACTACAATGGCGTTTACCGTGGAAAATACTTAGATTTTGAGGCCAAAGAGACTAAAAGCAAGACCGCCTTTCCCCTCAAAAACTTCCATGAACATCAAATTGAGCACATGCGTAAATGTATGGCTCAAGCCGGGATTTGTTTTGTCATTATTCGGTTCGCCGTTTTGGATCGCTTATTTTTGTTGAAAGCTTCCGACTTATTTACTTATTGGGATCGCCAAACTAGCGGTGGTCGCAAGTCGATTCCACTGACGGATATCGAAAAATTAGCTGCGGAGCTGCACTATCAAATCAACCCCTTAATCCCTTATTTGGATGCGGTTGATCAGATTATTGGGTAAGAACAAGTAATAAAGGAGAACATCATGGCAGGTAACAATGAACAAAATTCACGCGTAGCACGTAAAAAAACTACGCCGAAGCCCCCTAAGAAACATTGGTTTCGACGAATCGTTTTAGGATTGCTCGCGTTCTTCGTAATTGCCGCACTCGCGGGGGTCGGGTTATTTTTCTACTACGCCCAAAGCTCCCCCACCATTACGGAAAGTAGTTTAAAGAGTGAAAACGCAACTCGGGTTTACGATAAAGACGGTAAGTTAATCGCTAACTTGGGTAGCGCCAATCGGCAATACGTGACATCCAAACAAATCCCCGCAACGTTAAAGAGCGCGGTCGTTTCCATCGAAGACCGGCGCTTCTATCAACATAACGGGGTCGATTGGTACCGGATTGTCGGCGCCGCCCTTGGTAACTTGAAAGGGAGTTCCTTAGGGATGCAAGGTGGGAGTACGCTGACGATGCAACTGATCAAACTGTCGGCGTTTTCGACCAAGTCTTCTGATCGAACGTTTAAGGTTAAAGCGCAAGAAGCTTGGCTCGCCTTAAATGTTGAAAAACATTTCAGCAAATCCCAAATTCTCGAATACTACATTAACAAAGTTTATATGGGTAATGGGATTTACGGGATGGGCACCGCTGCCCATTACTACTATGGTAAGTCTTTGAAGGAACTGAACTTATCAGAGTTAGCGTTATTAGCCGGGATGCCACAATCACCGACTTACTATAACCCTTATCAATATCCATCATACGCAACCAGTCGTCGGAATACCGTTTTACAAGCGATGTATGACAACAAGGCGATTACCAAAGCCCAAATGACTGCGGCTGAAAAAGTCAGCGTCAAAACTGGTTTGGCAACTAGTCATGCCAGTGTCACTGCTCAAGCTAAGAAACATAAAGTCATCGATGCTTATCTCAAAGAAGTTATTGCTGACTTAAAGGCTAAAGGTTACGATCCTAACACCGATGGCTTAAAGGTTTACACTAACTTAAATATGTCCGCTCAAAAACGGTTATATGCCATTGCTAATACGTCGAAATACGTTTCCTACCCAACTGGCAAAGCCCAAACATTCCAGCTGGGGGTCTCAGTGGTTGATTCGTATACCGGTAAAGTATCCGCGATGCTTGGTGGTCGTAAAACTGGAAATGTCACTTATGGGTTAAACCGGGCGACCCAAGCTAATCGTTCCAATGCTTCTACCATGAAACCAATTTTAGATTACGGGCCAGCAATTGAATATTTAAGTTGGCCAACTTACCATACGGTTGAAGATACCAAGTACAAATATCCGGGAACTAATATTTCGGTTAATGACTTCGATAATAATACGTTGGGCAGTATGACGATGCGTTCGGCCCTCGTTCAATCGCGGAATATCCCCGCCGTTAAGACTTTAGAAGCGGTTGGGATTAGTCGGGCCAAGACTTTTGCCAATAATTTAGGTATGGGTCTCAAGACGGTTCACTACGCTAACGCGATTGGCGCTGAAGTTTCTACCTTGCAAGTGGCCGGTGCTTACGCTGCCTTTGCCAATGGTGGGACTTACCATAAACCATACTACATTAACAAGATTGTTACCCAAGATAACAAGACGACCACCTATTCTAGCGCCGGTAAACGGGTTATGAAGAAGTCCACCGCCTACATGATTACTGATATGCTCAAAGGTGTTATCAATAGTGCCAGTGGGACGGGGACAACCGCTAAGATTAGTGGCGTCTATCAGGCCGGTAAAACCGGGACCGATGGGTATCCAAGTGACTTCAAGAGTAAAGTGCCTTCTGATGCTGACCAAGATTCTTGGATGGCCGGTTATACGAAGAACTACTCGGTTTCCGTTTGGACTGGTTATGATCAACCGATGGCTAAAGATGGTTATATCGATGATAGTACGGCCAAAATTTCACAAGATATCTATCGTGAAATGATGACTTACTTGCAAGAATACTCCCCTAACTCTGATTGGACGAAACCAAGCACCGTTGGGACGGTCGAAAAAAACAACATCCGCGAACTTTACGTGGTCGGCCATGTCTTCTCGTCGTCATCTAGTTCTAGCAGTTCAACGAGTAGCGCTGCTAGTTCAAGTTCCGAAGCCGCTAGCTCAAGTTCACACGAAAGCAGTTCGAGTTCTGAAGCTAGCTCCAGTAGCGAATCTAGTTCAGAATCTTCTTCTAAATCGAGTTCTAGTGAATCATCTGAATCCAGCAGCAGTGAAGCTGCCAGTTCAAGTGAAGAAGCGAGTTCTAGCTCCGAAGCCGCTAGTTCAAGTTCTGAAGCCGCTTCATCAAGTGCGGCTAGTTCCGAGGCAGCCCAGGATAACAATGCTGGCCAATAAAACCGCAATTGACATCAAAACATTCTAAGATTAGCTCTGTAAGATCAAATGGTCTTACAGAGCTTTTTTGCTACTATATAGTAGCGATTTCCGGTCAACAGTAGTTCCAGCTAAATTACGACTATCATTCAGACACGACTAAAAAGCCACCACTAGCGTAAAATTGCTAGTCGCGGCTTTTTGGTCGTATTGTTTAACTAATAATTGTCATTATCCCGGAAGCAAATTAAAGTGTGAACAACGACATTTTTTGATTAGCGTTCTAAGCTGAACTCAAAAGCAATCAGGCGACCGTTCTTTGGCGCTAGCTAGTCCCCTTAACGTACTGGAAGACGCTGTTCAAAGACTTCTATCTTAACCTATTTTGCTATTTGATTCACTTTTGTGTGGTGTCCTCGCCTAGTTTAAACAGCGGAATTTTCGGCCCCGCATTGGCCCCTGTTTGTTTGCGTTGGGCACTTGGTGCGGCATTCAAACGGTTCTCGATGCCCCGCTGACGATCTGCTTCAATCTGTGCAGGTGTCGTTAAATTACGTTTTTGCCAGTTCAATAAAATTCGGTCCATATAATTCAAGTTATACACTTGCCGTAAGACGGCTTCACGCAACGCTAATTCAATAATTTCCGGCGCATAATGGTCTTCATCGAACCATTTACTGATGCTTTGCATCTCCATGGGCGTTAGTGGTCGGCCAAATTCGGTCTCAATCGCCTTAAAAACGCGTTCACGGGGATTTTCACCCGTTGAAGGGGTAACACTGCCCCCCGCACTGTTCGTGACGTTAGACGGCGTTTCAGTTGGATGCTGCTTTAAAGCCACGGCTAACTTATCGTAGAGACCGTCAAAATTATACCGGTCATGAATTTTTTGATCAGCCGCCGTAATCGACTCAATCGTCAATAATTTTTTGGCCAACATCTCATGTAAGCGCTGAAAGACCGAATTACTCGACTCGCCTAAACTTTCAGCGACGACCCCGGCATCTGGAAATTGGTCGCCTTGGTCCATCAACCGTTTAAATTGTAAGTATACAAGTAATTCATCATTCGTTAAGCCGACCTCGCGATAATGCATCAATAACGCATTAGCAATCGTCGTTTGACCGTCATTAATGAGGGCGTGTGCTAGTGGTTCCATATAAGAAGCTCCTTGATTTAAGATTTGATATTAAAAGGCGTGAGGCCTGGGCCTCACGCCTTTTGAGTACATTTTTAATTATTCAACTGGTGCCGCAATTTTTTGATCAATAAATTGCTTTAAGCGCCGATAGGCTTCCGTTAATGAAGCCATATCGGTTGCATAGCTTAAGCGGATATGGCCGGGTAAGCCAAACGCTTCGCCGGGCACGAGACCCACATGGGCTTCCGCCAACACCGCCGTCACAAAGGCCGTTGCATCAGGATAACCAGTTAGGCGTAATGCTTCGGTGACATCCGGGAATAAATAAAAGGCCCCGGCTGGTTTACCACCAGGCATCTTGAACCCTGGCAAGCCTTCAATTAGTGGATATAAGGTATTCAAGCGTTCTTCAAAGCCTTGCCGCATCGTTTCAACGGAGGTTTGGTCCCCACTAAATGCTTCAATCGCAGCATATTGGGACACTGCCGCAGGATTGCTAGCCGCGTGCCCTAATACGACACCCATCTTGGCAATAATCGCTTTAGGACCGGCCGCATAGCCAATCCGCCAGCCGGTCATGGAATAAGCTTTGGAGACCCCGTTGATTAACACCACGTGGTCCATGTTTTCCGCGGCTAATTCGAGAACAGACGTGAACTGGTTGCCATTATATAATAACTTCTCGTAAATTTCGTCGGCGATAATTAAAATATCATGTTGCACCGCCCAATTCACGATGGCGGTGAGTTCCGCACGACTGAATACTAACCCGGATGGATTTTGCGGTGAATTCAAAACTAACGCCTTGGTCTTTGGCGTCCGTTGTGCTTCCAAATCGGCCACCGTAAAGCGCAATTGCCGATCAGTTCCGACCTCCACGGGTTCACCATTGGCTAACTTAACTTGTTCGGAATAACTGACCCAATATGGAACCGGTAGCAACACTTCATCGCCGGGATTCAAAATCACTTGGAACAATGTGAATAATGCCATCTTTGCACCATCGGTCACAACGATTTGACTCGGATCAAAATGGTAACCGTGATCCGCTTCGATACGTTGACTAATCGCTTGTTTCAAAGCCGGCAAACCGGTAGCTGGGGTATAAAAACTAGCTGAACCATCATTAATACTGGCAATTGCGGCTTGTTTAATATTATCCGGGGTCTGGTAATCAGGTTCACCGATGCCTAAATTAATCACATCGACCCCATCGGCAATCATTTGTTTCGCCTGCGCACTAATTTTTAACGTGGCTGATGGTTGGATTTGCATGACTTTTTGCGATAACTCCATATGTCGGAACTCCTTTTTTAGATATTGATAATCGACTTAACTTGACTACCATCTGAATATTTCAACACTTCATAACAAAGGTTTTTATTTTTATTCAAATAAGTAATCTCCCAAACAACTTCACCGTTATATTGACCTAACGTGGCTTTAATCACTTTGCTAGGGTTCCGTTTGGCCCAAACCTTTTTCAGAGCCTTGGTCCGGGTAATCCCCGCTGATTGTTTAACCACGGTCGTTTTGTGATGTTTATTCGTATTGATTAAAGCATAGACCGGGACATTTTTACTAGAAGTCCCCGTAACGACGTAATAGTCTTGCGTGCCATTATATTGAGAAAAGCCCGTGGTTGTTTTCAGCTTTGCTTTACTAGTTGCTAAACTATAAGCCGTCTTTTGTGCACTGTGCATCGGTCGTTGTGCCGCCCACAGTGTCCCGTAAACGCCGATAATGATTACTAAAATAACAAGTAAAATAATCATGATTAAGCGTTCGGGCCGTCTTCTACGTTGAACTCTCATATTATTTTCCTGATCCTTTCAAAAAACAGATAGCTTAATTATAGCAAATTCCGCCGATTGCGGAATGCCTTCTTAGTTAGTTTTGAAAAAACTTTGAAGTTCATGCGTGATTTTACTCAAAGAACCCGTGACCGGCGGCATGGATTTCGGCAACGCCTTTAAAATCGTTTGGCCGTAACGTTTCGTAACTAACCGATCATCCAAAATAATTGCCGCGCCCCGGTCTTGGTCGGTCCGAATCAAACGACCGATTCCTTGCCGCAATTTCAAGGCCGCTTTCGGTAAGGCTTCATTATAAAATGGATTCTCTTTCGCTTGACGTAATTGTTGGTAACGGGCCTTGGTCGTCGTTTGGTCGGGTGATTCAAACGGCAATTGCGTAATGATCAATAATTCCAATTGATCTTGTGGTAAATCAATGCCTTCCCAGAAGCTCGCCGCGCCTAACAAGATCGCATTATCCCCTTGCATGAAGCGCCGCAACAACTTCTCACGACTCCCATTGACACCTTGGGCCAATAGTTCCCGGTCCGCACTTAAATCGGTCTGATGCAAACTATAAAAGACCGCTTCAATCATATTTAAAGAATTAAATAAGATTAACGTTTGCTTGGGGGCGGCCGTCACAATTTCGTTAATCGCCCGGGTCAAATAGGCGACCCGCTGCTTGCCACTCGGTTGTTCCGGGCCCGTTGCGTCATCTGCAATTAACAACCGCGCCTGCTTTTCCAAATCAAACGGTGTCGACAAGCGGTGATGTTCCACTTTTTTAGCATCCAGGTCTAATTGACTGTAAACATATTGCGATTTGCCAGTTGAAAATAACGTTGCGCCCGTTAATAACGGCGCACTGAAATACGGATATAGTCGTTCTTTGAAGTAACCTTTCGTATCAATCAAACTCCCCGACAAAGTTAAACTGCCCCGATCATGCCACTGATTCAAGGTAATCCAAAAGACGCGTTGTTCGCGGGTCGCGGGCATTAACCATAGTCGTAACAAGTCATACCCTTGACGCAAGTCTTGCATCCGATTGTAAAAATCATCGAGGACATGTTGTTCCGTTGGCAGAATCTCACTTTGGTCATGCTGGTATTGTTCATTTAACTGCTGAAATTGTAAGAAACAATTCTCAATCGCCGTTTGTAACTGTTTAACTAAGCTATTGTGGAGCGCAAAAAATGACGTAATGGCTTCCGTGGTCACCGTGATTTCGACGGGTTGACTGCCACCTTTTTGTTGCGGCACAAATTCGCGCGCTAATGCGGCTTGGAACTGTTGCAAATGTAAATCAGTATCGCGTAACGAATTATCTAACAATTTCAACCGATAGTCGGCTTGCGGCTGTTCCGCGAACAAGGCGCGCAGATTCAAGCCATGTTCTTGGTCGATGCGACTCGTCAAACTATGGACGGCCGCCATGTAAAAGTTAAAGTCAAACCGTTGCCGCGACTCTCTTAGTACACCATCGGCTAAGTGTTGCGCTTCATCTAAGACTAGCAGCGGCCGTTGTTGGCGGCTTCCTAATTGAGCGACATGCTGCATTAAATAAGCATGATTCGTAATAATAAAGGTCGCCTGGGCGGTCAATTCATCACGGTACCGTAAGAAGTCATCCTTGAAAAATGGGTCGTCAGCTTTTAATGAAGCGACACCATGATGCGCAATCTCCGTAAAGTACGGCGCTTGATACGTCGTCAGATGGAGTTCGTCTAAATCACCCGTCGTCGTCATCGTCAGCCACACGAGCACCCGTAATTTTAATAATTGGGTCTGCTTGGAATGTTCGTGCAACGTCAAGCCTCGCGCAAAGCGGTCTAAATCCACATAATGTTGATTACCTTTGATAACGACCGCCGTGACCGGTTCAGGCAACAACGCGTTCAGTAACTGGATGCCTTGATCATGCAATTGCGTTTGTAAGACCGTCGTCGCCGTACTAACGACCACTTGTTGGTCACGATTGGCCAAATAGGCTAACGGTAACAAATACCCGAGCGTCTTCCCCGTACCCGTCGGTGCTTCAATCAACAACGGGTTAGTTTGCGTTTCGGCCTTCGAATAGTGCCGATAAATTTGATTCATCATCCGCGCTTGTTGTGGCCGATACGTTAAGTCATCGCCAAATAAATGCACTTTTTGTGATTTAGTCAACGGATAGCGCGGGTGTTTACGCCCTTCAGCTTGCTGCGGCAACGTTTTTTTGCGTAATGCGATCCCATTACGCACCATCAAGTCTTTCGGTAACCGACTCGGATGCTTTTTACCTTGTTGTAAAGCTAACGCAAATAATTCCGCGGTTTCACGCGGCAGCTCTGGCGTTAACGCCACCATCTGTTGCAACGTAATTAATGGCAACTGCGCCAACCGTTGTTGTAAAAAGATAAACAAGTGGGCCGTCGCCACCGCATCGCTATCCGCGGCATGCGGATGTTGATGTTGGATATTCAACAGGCGGCTCAAGTCGCGTAGTCGGAAACTAGCCGATGTCGGTAGTAAAATCTGACTTAACGAGACCGTATCAACGGCTTGGATCGGTAATTCTGGATAACCCACCCGTTGTAATTCCGCGTTAATAAACGGCAAATCAAAATTGACGTTATGCGCGACAAAAACAGTTCCTTGTAACAAGCTGTAGATGGTCCCTGCTAAATCGTCAAAAGGTGGTGCTTTACGGACGCGTGCATTACTAATACCCGTTAAATTTTCGATAACCGGTGGTACCGTGGTTAACGGATTAACATCGGCAGCAAAAGTATTAATTATTTTATTGTTTTTGACGAACGCACAGCCAATCTGGATAATACGATCGCCATCCTTAACACTAGTACCAGTCGTTTCAATATCAACGACGGCATAGGTCGTGTTTGGTTTCATGGTCATTGCCCCAAATTCAGTGATTAAGATTTTAAGACGTTACCAGTGAACAAGGTTCTTTCTTGAAGTTGGTTATTGCCGCAGTTGGCTGACCGTAATGCCATCGTTTTGGGAGCGTTCCAAGCCTGAGAAACGGTCTTGGACCTCGCTTTTGAGCCTGCAAAGCAAGTCTCAAAAGGCGTCCGTGATGCAAACGGCCAAAAAGCACCCGTTAACGCCACTTTCAGGACGATTCCATTATGGTCAGCCAACTACTAATCTCAGCTCAACTTCAAAATCAAATTAAGTATATGAAATTTTGGCTGAATATTTTCGATGGCAGTTAATCTAATCAAAAATAACCTACTTTAAGAAAAAACCGCGAACAACACTGGTGCCGTTACGAGTAGTTCAACAAAAGTTTATTCACGACAATATTCGTGAACACCAGCCGTAACCGGTCTTTAGTTAACCGATTACGCCTGATACAACTTTAGGCTTATTCGGGTTAAATTATAGCATAGAGTCGTTAACATTTAAGGCGTCACGAACGGCCGCGCTAAATTAGGCGTTCAGTTTCACAGCAACTAACTCTCACACTTTTCTAATTTTCTCTAAATTTTATCATACTAACCAACTAATGCCTAACAGAATCAGCGACTAATTAACTTTAACTTCTAATGTGAGACCTTGTCGCAACTGTAGATTGTTCATTCACATGAGCTAATCACACCCGAGCATGGTAAAAACCGCCATAATACGGTATTATTACCTTATTATTAATCCATTGTAGAAAGGCAGCGACACGATTGAAAAATCTAGCTACCGGCACTAGTCATGCCAAAATTATTCTAATTGGCGAGCACGGCGTCGTTTATGGTCAACCCGCGATTGCCCTGCCAATTTCCACGATTCAAATGCAAGCCGTCATTCACCGCCGTGAAACGGCGCAAACGGTTAAAAGCCGCTACTTTAATGGTGATTATCAAACCATGACCGCTAACTTAGGGGGCATTCAATCCCTAATTAAAACGTTATTAGCGCGCTTCGATGCCCCGGACCAAGGTTTTGATATTCATATTACGAGTGATATTCCGTCTGAACGCGGGATGGGTTCGTCGGCGGCCGCGGCCGTGGCGGTCACGCGCGCCTTTTATGATTTCTTTGAACAACCTTTGTCACACCAAACCTTACTCAAGACCGCCAACATCGCCGAAAGCTATACGCATGGGCAACCGAGTGGCTTAGACGTAGCTACCGCCAGTGCCACGTCACCGGTCTGGTTCGTCAAAGGCCGTGAAAACTACCCGATTCCGGTGAAGTTACCGGGTTATTTAGTGATTGCCGATACCGGCATTAAGAGTCAGACCAAAGTGGCGGTCGCCACGGTCAAAAACTTGTTAATGGTCGAAGGCGCAACGATTCAAACGCGCATCGACGACCTCGGCCACCTGTCTCGTCAAACGCGCACCGCGTTAGCCGATGGTAATCTGACCGCCTTAGCTAGTGCTATCAATCAAGCTCAAGACGATTTACGGTCATTAGGGGTCAGTCATCCGGCGCTGGAACAATTATTAGCCGTTGCGCGTCAAAACGGCGCGGTCGCCGCTAAATTAACAGGTAGTGGTCAAGGCGGCTGCATGATTGCCGTCGTTCCAGAAGCCGAGATCGCCAATACGCTGTCACAAAAATTGTCAGCGGCTGGCGCGACGGCCACTTGGATTGAACCACTTTTGAATGATTAACTTTGGAGGAACTTCATGACAAAAACTGTGACCGCAAAAGCGCACACTAATATTGCGCTGGTTAAATATTGGGGCAAAAAAGATGCCAACTTGATGTTGCCACAAAATGGCAGTATCTCCTTGACCTTAGATCATTTTTACACCCAAACGAGCGTCAGTTTTGACCAACCGGGTGCCACCGACCAAATTTATTTTGATGATCAGTTGATGCCTGCTGAAAAAGCCGACCGCATCATTAAATTTTTAGACTTAGTTCGGGCGCAAAGCGGTCTAACCGCGACAGCGACCGTTAAGACTTGGAACCACGTCCCAACTTCCGCCGGCTTAGCATCATCCGCTTCTGGTTTTGCCGCCTTAGCCGGCGCTGCTAGTCGTGCGTCCGGCTTAAACTTGGATGACCGGGCTTTGAGTCGCCTCGCCCGTCGCGGGTCCGGTTCCGCCACTCGTTCAATTTTTGGTGGCTTTGTCGAATGGCACGCCGGTCACGACGATGCTAGTTCATATGCCGAGCCCCTGCAAGATCCCGTTGACTGGGACATTCAAATGATTGCTGTGGTGCTTAAAGCGACCCAGAAACCAATTAGTTCGACTGCGGGGATGGCGCGCGTCGTGGCAACCTCACCGTATTATCCGGCTTGGGTCACGACCGCGAATCAAGACTTAGTCCGCATGCGTCAAGCGATTGCCGATCGAGATTTTAATCAACTTGGACAGATTGCTGAAACTAATGCGATGCGCATGCACGCGTTGAATCTAAGCGCCGAACCCGCTTTTAATTACTTCAACGCCGATACCCTGACGGCGATTCAAACCGTTGAAAACTTGCGTGCAGACGGGATAAACTGTTATTATACTTTGGATGCCGGTCCCAACGTTAAGATTATTTGTCAAAGTCACGATACGACCGCAATTAAAACTGCATTACAAGCTCATTTTAAGGCCGAACAACTCATCGTGGCACAACCGGGACCCGGCATGACAATTACTGAAAATAATTAAGTTTTAACTTGTTGTGGGTAGTTTGAGACTGCCCTATGAAAGGACATGATGGCATGATTACGGTGAAAGCACCTGGAAAACTCTACATTGCGGGGGAATATGCCGTGGTAGAGCGTGGGTTTCCCGCCATTATCGTCGCCCTCGATCAATTCGTCACGGCCACGATTGCACCAAGCGAAACGGTTGGAAGTATCGTTTCAAAACAATATCAAGAAAATTCAATCGTTTGGCGGCGCCAAGGTGATGCGATGGTGTTCGATAACCGCGATAATCCATTCCACTACATCTTGTCAGCGATTAGCTTAACTGAAACTTATGCCCATGAAGCTGGCCGCGAATTAGGCGTTTATCATCTCGGAATTAACAGCGAGCTCGACAGCGCTGATGGTAAAAAATACGGCTTAGGCTCATCCGCCGCCGTAACCGTGGCGACGGTGAAAGCTTTATGCCAGTTTTATCAATTACCAATGGATAAAAGTAAGCTCTTCAAATTAGCCGCCATCGCCCACTTATCCGTCCAAGGAAATGGCTCTTTAGGTGATATCGCCGCCAGCGTCTATGGTGGCTGGATTGCTTACCACTCCTTTGACCGTCAGTGGTTGCAATCCCAACGGCAAAAGTCAACTTTAAGTGATTTGTTAGCGATGGATTGGCCGGACTTACAAATTGAGTTGCTCACCCCGCCGAGTGATTTACGCTTGGTCATTGGCTGGACGGGTTCACCGGCTTCGACTTCCCATCTCGTCGATAAGGTCGCTATGAGCAAAGCCAAGGAACGCCATGAATACCAAACTTTCTTGCATGAAAGCAAAGATTGTCTAAAACGGATGATTGCCGGCTTCCATGCTAATGATTTAGCCGCGATTCAAGCCGAATTGCGGCACAACCGGCGCTTACTGCAAGGGTTGAGTGCTTTCAGTCATGTGACGATCGAAACGCCGATTTTGAAAAAAATGATTACCATTGCCGAAGCCGCTGGTGCCGCTGCGAAAACATCGGGGGCCGGCGGTGGTGACTGTGGCATCGTCCTCATTGACCGTGCCATCAATCCGCAGGCCATGTTACAACAATGGGCCCACGAAGGGATCGAACGTTTAAACTTAAAAGTGCATAACGTTGATGATGCTCCCCTCTCACAAGCTTAAAAATAACTAACCGCGGGGAATTGATTAATCAGTTTCCCGCGGTTTATTCATGATTTGGAGGTGGCGTTATGCCACAAAGTCAACAATCACATCGTAAAGATGAACACGTCTCGCTCGCCGAAAAGTATTATCACACCGACGCCCGCAATACGTTCGACCAAGTGCGAATTCGCCACGATGCTTTACCCGAAATTGCCGTCGCTGATATTAGTTTAGCGACCCGCGTTGGCCAGTGGGATTGGACTTCCCCACTTTATATTGAAGCCATGACCGGGGGCTCTATTCAAACTGGGGCCCTCAATGCCCGGCTTGGCAAAATTGCGGCCGCTTGTCACTTGCCCATGGCGACCGGCTCACAAAGTGTCGCCATTAAAGACCCCAGCTTAGCGCCCACTTTTGCGACTGCGCGGACCGAAAACCCTGAAGGCCTCATTTTTGGTAACCTAGGAGCGGGGCATTCCCTTGCAGCGGCACAAACCGCGATTGAGATGTTAAAAGCTGATGCCTTAGAATTACACTTAAACGTGGTTCAAGAAATTGTGATGCCGGAAGGTGACCGCGATTTCAATTGGCTCGCTAACATTCAAAAAATTACTGCGGCACTACCGGTTCCAGTGATTGCGAAAGAAGTCGGCTTCGGTATTTCCCGGCCGACCATGGACCAACTATTTGCGGCCGGGGTCACGTATATCGACCTTGGCGGCCACGACGGTACTAACTTTGTTGATATTGAAAATCGGCGACGACCCTTACGCGATATGGATTACTTGCATGATTTCGGCTTATCGACGGTCGAATCCTTGTTAGCCGTCCAAGGTCATCCGCGTTCCGTCACGATTTTAGCGGCGGGCGGGATTCGCAACCCCTTAGACGTCTTAAAAGCGCTGATGCTCGGCGCCGATGCGGTGGGGATTGCCGGCGTGGTGTTACATGCCTTACTCCATCATACCGATGAAGAAGTCATTGCGATGTTGAATGCTTGGCAAGACCAATTACAACGTTTGATGGCCTTAGTCGGTTGTGCAACCGTTCGAGAATTGCGCAACCAGGCCGACCGCTTGATTTTTTCACCAGCTTTGCTCGCATATCAAGATACCTTATCGTAACTTTTGATGATACCAAATAGGACCCCTGCACATCATTGCGCCCGGGGCCCTATTTTTTTAACTTTAAATTCAACCTGAACATTGCGATAAGTTGGCAAGAGCCACTAATTTGAACCAATATTCAGAAACTATCCAAACTAAACGTCCACATAAGTCAACTGAACAGCTAACCCGTTACACTAGAACTATCCAATAAGACGAGGGGGCTAGCTCATGTTAATTTGTCAAAACTGCGGGCAAGTCATTAAAAAGTGGGATAAGGCTTATTTTTTGCTCGAAGTTCCACCCCGCTCACTCACCGAAATTCGCAACTTTTTAGCCACGAATTCTGTGGTTTATTGTCCGAACTGCGTACAAGTTTTACGCCATCCTACCGTGGTTTAATATCGTTGTCGCTTGCTAGCAGCGGATGCCAAAAAGGCGCTACCTACTTAGGAAGCGCCTTTTTGTAACCACCATTTACCTAGTTGCTAATAGCAATAATCAATCATATCAGTGAATTAAGTAATATCGCATTTCTGATTATAGTACCGTATTGTCATCGGTAGCCAAAAACCGTAACCCTTTCGGAAAGAAGTTCTTAACGGTCCGACCAACGACTTTACCGAAACCAACTGGTAACTCGTCACAGGTTAAGACCGTAAAACCAGCCGCACCGGTTTGTGTTAATTGGAACGTTTCCCCGTGCACGTATTTTTCCCACTGATCGTGATCAATGGCCAGTTTTGGTAAGGCCAAGTCATCACTCGCCAATGCCAGCGCATAGCTTGGCTCGAAGCGATTCTTTTTGAATGTCCCGAGCTGAATGCCGGCGCGAAAAATTTTCAGCTTCCGCGTAACGGGCATTGCGACCGGAATGCCATATAAATTATCCCCGTGAGCTTGTAAGACTAACGGTGGTAACGCTAAATGCTGTTGATCACTAAATTTAGCCCATAGCTTCCGTTGTAGCGGCGTCAATTCATCACGCACTGGCTTGGCCGGCTTAACGGCCGTGGTGCCGTGATAGACGAGTTTAGCAATAAAGTGCCCTTCGCCACGCATCAAATGTGGAAATAAGCGCGCCGCTTTCGCTAATTCTGGATTGCCATCCGCCCATTGTGGTTTGGCATCCACGATACCGGCCGTCTTGGCGATTGGTTCCAATTCGAACTCCGGATAAGTTTGCAACAACCAAGCTATCATCTGTTCATCTTCTTCGGGCGCAAACGTACACGTCGAATAAATCAAATGACCGCCGGGTTTCAACATTTTAACCGTTTCGGTCAAGATTTCACGTTGCCGTGCCGCACATTCGGCCGGATAGTCTGGTGACCAATATTGCATGGCATCAGGATCTTTACGAAACATCCCTTCACCTGAACAGGGGGCATCGACTAAAATGCGGTCAAAGAAACCGGGCAAGGCTTTGGCTAGATGGGCTGGCGTTTCATTGGTGATCACCGTGTTGAGCGCACCGTAGCGTTCAACATTATCACCCAGCGCAGTTACTCGTTTAGGATTAATTTCATTAGTCACTAAGAGTCCAGTTTGTTTTAAATAGCTCAGCAAATGGGTCGTCTTACCGCCGGGCGCGGCACACAAATCCAACACGCGTTCATTTAATTTTGGCCGCGCCACTTCACCGACCGTCATGGCACTGGGTTCTTGGCTATATACCGCTCCGGCCAAATGCTCCAAACTATTCCCGTTGACCTTCCCATAGTAGCCAATTTGACTGTATGGGACCGCATCCGTCATTTTAGCGGTCATCGCGGGCGTCGTGGCTTTCAGCGGATTGACCCGGAAGCCTTTTTCGACGGGTTCATCAAAAGCGGCAAAAAAGGCCGGCGCTTCGTCACCTAATAATTTTTTATATTTAGTGATAAATTCTGCTGGTAGCTGCAATTAATCTCACTCCTCATTAAAATCATTCCTTGACTAGATTACCATACTTCCGCCAGTTAGCGGTCCGCTTAGTTCGCTTTCTGAAAGAAATTGTGCTAAATTGTAAGGACTAAGCACATTTTAGACAACTGAGGTGACCATTCTCATGGAACGTAAATTAATTGCCTTAGATTTGGACGGTACCACCTTAAATGCCGCCTCCAAACTTAATTCGGCAACCATTCAAACCATGCAACGATTACAAGCAGCCGGCCACGTGGTTAGCATCATCACCGGCCGCTCTTATCAAGGCTCACAAGCCATTTATGATGAATTAACCCTAACGAGTCCCATGATCAACTTCAATGGTTCATTAGGCCATTTGCCCCATCAAGAATGGGATAACGAGTATCAATTTACCTTAAACAAGGCCATCGTCTTAGCCTTGGTCAAGTATCGCGAACAACTGGGTATTAATGAGATTATTGCCGAAAATAAAAATAGCACCATGACGGCTGGTCAAGATATCATTGCGGGCCAATTCTTCCCAGAAATTGCCAATAGTCCGCGTTTAACGCCCCAAACGCTTACCCGTAACCCGAACTCCCTCGTCCTACTCGTTCAGCTAGACCGCCGTTCAGCCATCATTGACTGGATTGAAAGTCGCTTTGGTGACCAAGTGGACGTTGGCGTCTGGGGTGGCCCTAACGCCATTTTAGAAATCACTTCTAAAGGGGTCCACAAAGCTAAGGGCGTCGCGTACTTAGCCGATTATTTTCAAATCGACCGGGAAAACATTATTGCCTTTGGTGACGAACATAACGACCTCGAAATGTTACAATACGCGGGACTCGGCGTGGCCATGCAAAATGGGACCGCGCCGATTAAAGCCGCCGCTGACGATGTCACGACTTATGATAACGACCAAAACGGGGTGCCCCGGTATTTGAGCGACTACTTTGATTTAGCTGAATAGCCTTGCTCAATACCGGTTATTTCGGATAGTAAACCAATAAAATCCCCACCATCATTTTAGCGGTCATTCGTCCTATAATGCGATTATTAAATCGGATTGGGAGTGATGGTGATGCGGTTACATCATCCAGTAGATTTTTATAAACTTGGTCGTTTTTGGATTGGGGCCCTCTTCATTTGGGTCGCCATTGTCGGCTTCCCACACACATTAGTCACCGCTGGCGATGTTTTTGCGTACGGTTTAATTTTTATCGTGGCGGTCGCCGCGGTTGTGAGTTCATTTTTTGAAAGCAACCGACAACCAAAATCATAATAAAAAGCTCTGCCGACCACGCCGATGTGCGTTCGTTGGCAGAGCTTATTTTAATTATTATCATTTATTACGGTCGGCCAACGCCAGCCCTCATTTCGAAAAATGTTTTGCCCGCCACCAGCACCAGCCACCGATAATCAGACTGGCAATAACGATTGCTAAGCGAATCGTATTAACATGTGTTTGGTTCGTCGTTAAGCTTGGCGCTCGTAGAACAATCGCCATGGCCGGCGTCGCCAGTAACTGAATAAATATTACCAAACTAGCAACCCAAATGACCAACCACCGCCACGGGTGTTTGGCCTTAGGCGCCAGCCAATCAAAGTTAACGACGACAACTTTGTGCTTTTTCATGCTGCCACCTTCCGACTTTTATTCAGGTCAAGTTTACCCGCGCAGTCGTGACGGCGTCATTTTAAAATATTTATTCAGTAATCTTATTTATTAACTTAAACGCTGTGGCTGAAAGTAATCATTGTCGGCGTTAAGATTGCCGGTTGCGGGACTTCATCGGGATCAGTAACGGTAATAGCCGCGGGGACATTTTGATAAAAGTACTGCCAAGCTTGATTAGGCGACACTAATACGCGGGCCATTTGATTCGCATGTGGGGCAAAATGGTACCACCGTCCGGCCCCAATCGGCACGTTTGCTTGCCGTTGATGCGCATGAAAGAAATGCGGTTGGGCAATGACCGGCGCGGGTAGAAATATATCAGTCCCCAAATCTGGAGCGGTAATTTGAACATTGGCCGACATCGCTGAACCTCCTTCAATATTGTTACTCATACATATTTTAAGCTATCAAACACTTATATTTCAAGCCCTATTCATGAATCAAACAACGGATATACAGACTTGATAGCGATTACAACGGATACTTCAGTCGCCATCGCCGAGTTGAAGACGCCAAAGAGGACGTCACGCAACTTAATGCCGTGACGCCCTTTTTGGCAACGCATCTAACCAAAGCAGCTATAATATAAAACTATTTATGAGTAGTTGCTTGTGGTTTAGGTTTTGGTCGAGGCTTGGGTTTTGCCTTAGCTTTCCCTCTACCTGCTGGTTGTTTTTTTTCTAACTTTTTAACTTCTGTTTGTAATTGGTCAACTTTAGTGGTTAACGTATCAATCTTAGCTAACAATAACGTGATGTCCATTTGATTTTCATCATCAGTATCCTCAATGTTTTGGCTCGCTTGGTTGGTGAAGAAATCGGTAATGGTTGACGTTAACAACCCAATAAACCCAATCCCACCAAACATCAAGGCGACGGCAATGACTTTCCCAACCGCGGTTTTCGGCGTGTCATCACCATAACCAACGGTCGTCGCAGTCGTAATGGCCCACCACAGCGAGTCAGATAAACTTTGATGTTCAAATACTGAAAACAGTAAAGCGCTTAAAACGATAATCGCGATACTGATTGAAAACAAATAAATGAAACCCGTACTATAAATAAAACGATGAAAATCGTGCGTCCATTTGCCGTCTAATCCTAATCGCCAAAATAAATGATGATATTGAATCATCCGCATCAAGCGACCAAGTCGAAATAGTGCAAAGACTGGATGCATGGGGATAATCCCCATCAAATCAAAGGCGGACTGAATTAGAAAAGTTTTCCGATCATGCGCAGTGGCTAAGCGCACGAAGTAGTCGATGGCAAAAAACGCCAATAACACTTGTCCAATGACGCTTTCCGTATGCCAGTCCCCAATATGAAAGGTCATCCCAATCACGTTGGCAACCGATATTAGTGTCAGGCCAGTGACCACGAGATGATAAAATGCCACTAAGCGTTGTTGTCTTTGAGTCCCCATATGATCAAACTCCTAGATGTAAACTAGATATAAATCAACTTATAATAATAGTCCACTTTTCCAGAATAAACCATAACTAATTTCAAAATATAAAAGTCTTAAGCTTTTTATTATAGCCAGGTCCCGACGACGAATAAAACTGGATACAAAATAAAGAATAACGAGGCGCTCTTGATGGTCGCCATAAACGTTTTGCGTTTATCTTGGACTTTAAAGAACGGTCGCATCCCCAACCACATAATTGGTAATAACAAAACGGCTAAACTCGTAATTGCTGGGGCTAATTGTAACCACCAATTAACTAACGGCCATAAGCTCCCGATAATCAAGAACGCTTGAATTAGCTTAACGGAACCGCCTTTACCTAAGTAGTAAGCTAAGGTATAACGATGATTTAAAATATCCTCATCCCGGTCGGCGGTGTTATTAGCCAATTGAATCGTAAAGAAAATTAACGTGAGTGGTAAGCACAATAAGAACGTCACCCCGACGGTCGACCATGTCAGCGGCTGGACCCCATAAGTTGAAACAACGACGCAAGTTAATTGAATCAAAAATGCAATCGACAACGCCACGACCGTTTCACACCAAGGCGTGGCGTTAATCGGATGTGGTCCCGCCGTATAAAAGATTCCGATGATGTAACCGATTAGTCCGAGTAATAAGACCAACCACCCGGTCCGCAACACCAGAATTATTCCTGGAATAAGGGAAATTGCATATAACAATAGTGCTAATTGGCCGACCCCTTTTACGGGTAACTGCAACCGGCCAATTGGATTCGTTTTCTGCGCGTAGCCAGCCCGGTCATGGGCGTGTAAATAATCATAATAATTATCAGAAACGTTGACGGCCAAATCAAAAATGAAGACCGCCACTAAACACAGGCCCACGTTCAGCCAATTCACCACCCCTAAATGATATTGCGCAATCGCAACGCCTAAAACAAACCACATAATATTCAACGGTGCCATATAAATTTCGGTCAGCTCATAAAACACCGACCAGTTTAACCATTTTCGCATCGACAGACCCCCACAATTTATTGTTTCAATCGTACCCGATTTAATTTTGCTTGGCTATTAATTTGAACTTATTTTATATAATCGCGTAACGCCCCACTAGGCTTGCAATGCAAACGTCCGATATGGAATCCGGACTTGCTTGTAATCTGCTAACAGTTGCAGATGGTGAGCCTTAGCGACATAGCGCGGCAACAACGCGACACCACGGCCTTGTTCGACCAGCGCAATGATACTATTCCAAGAATCGACGGCCAACGTAGCGGCTTCTGGCACCGTGGCTAACGTTTGTCGCCGGAACGGACAATGCGTATCGCTATTAATCAGATACGGCCGGTCATTTAGCCAACCGTCATCCGAAACAAATGCCGATGTCAGCCAGTTTCGCTTCATTTCAGCGTAGGCCGGATGATGAAAATCAGCATACGTAATAATTAGCGGCGTCGCAGCTTCTGCGAGCGTAGCAATGGCAGTTGAAGATTTAATTTGAAAGTCATAATCTTTTAAGTCAAAGCGTTGTTGCTCGACCACTAAATAGTTGAACAGCAACTCTGAAATGACGACCTTTTTACGCGCACTGGTATCATGCAATCGGGCCGTCAAATTGGCAGTCGCAGCTAAGACTTGTTGCGCATACGCATAGGTCAATTCACCTGCTTTGGTGGGTTGCAAGCCTTGAAAGCTGCGACGAAATAATTGCGTTTGTAATTCGTTTTCCAAGGCTTGCAACCGGGCGGTAATATTAGATTGTGAGTATTGCATGGTCTGCGCCGTTTTATTAATCGAGCGCAGTTCATATAACTTCGTATAAATTTTTAAATCTTGAGTTTGCATTAGCTTCACCTAGTTATCGTTATTTGTGATAACCATATCACGATTGGCGCATAGGCAGCAAGCATTTACGCGCTTATACTTGAGTCATCAAGTTAAAGGAGATACAAATTATGCCATATTTAAATGTTCGTTTAACCACCCCAGAATCAACCGTCACGGCCCAAAAGGTCGCCCACTTATTAACTAACTTAGTCGTCAACGTGCTCGGCAAACAACGCGAAGTTGCCGCCGTCGATGTGCAATTTGCTAATCCTGAGCACTGGTTCATTGGTGGCGAAACCGCGCCCACCCCGACGTTCTTCTTAGAAGTCAAAGTTACGAGCGGTACTAATACCCGTGACGAAAAAGCCGCCTTCATCAAACAAGCCTTTGCCGGTATGCGCGACCTACTCGGCGAAATCAGTCCGACTAGCTATATCGTCTTACAAGACGTCGCCCCGGATGATTGGGGCTTTGGTGGCCGGACACAAGGTTTCCGGTATGTCGACGCGTTACCAATAGATTAAGTTTTATTGTCACGCGAGTAAAGAAACGCTTGAAACATCACTCAAACAAAACTATCAACTACTTATACTTACCGCTTCCGGTCAGCAGTAATTCCAGTTGCCGTGGCGACCGGCTCGAGCCCGAAAGACACGGTCGCTCACCTCACGGCCACTGCCATTACTGCTGACCTCCAGCTAAACTGAATGATTTTAATTTTAAACACAACAAGTCCCGGCCACTATTTATGACCGGGACTTGTTGTGTTTTAGACGTGCCGTACAATTTAGTCATAATATCCGGCTGGCCGTCAACGTTCGAAGACTAATCTTAGTATGTTTTAGTTTTTCACTATTTTGATAGTCCCCGCGCTTTCACGGCTAATAACCTTAAATACCATGGTCGAATAAGGTTTGGTATAGTGCTAATTCCGTCGGCGTATTCCGACTACTCATAAACTTAACGGTTCGTTCAGGATTAGCTGAACGTAATAAGTGTTGATTGGCTAATTGATGACTCAAATTATGCGCAATACCGTCATAGCCCGTATACACCGCCACCGGATGATCAAAATACGCCTTAATTTGCGATTCAATAAAGGGATAATGGGTACAGCCGAGTACTAACCCATCCACCGCTGACAAATCAACTTGCGAAAGTAATTCGGTCAAGCGGTTCTCAATCTGCGGTAAACCGGCATGTCCAAGCTCAACGAGGTCCGCTAAGCCGGCACACGGTAATGATTGAATTTCGACCGTTCCTTGATACTTAGCCACCTGTGCTTGATATTTGGGCAAACTGATAGTTAACGGCGTGGCCATCACCAAAATATGCTGTTTACCGGCATCGACCGCTTGCTTTAAAGCAGGTTCAATCCCAATAATTGGTAACGTTGGATAGGCCGCCACCAGCTGTGGTTTGGCCGCACTAGTGGCCGTGTTGCAGGCAATCACTACTGCTTTGACCGCCTGCAATTGTAACGTATCAATGACTTGACTGGCCAAATCACAAACCACATCGGCCGTCTTTTCACCGTATGGCGCATTTTCAGAATCACCATAAAAGATGAAATCTTCATTTGGTAAGGCTTTCGCCAACGTTTGTAAGGTACTAATCCCGCCAACGCCTGAATCAAAAACACCAATTGGTGCATTTACTTTTTCCATAACTTATCCCTCATGTCTCTTAACGTCACTATTTAGCTAGTTGGGCGCGTAATTTTGCATTGTTGCTTGTCAGTAAAGCCGTCATTTTGGCCTTATCAGCACCTAAATACGCATCAGTCTGGGCGCCAAATTTTTGCAAGCAGGCATTCGCGGTTTGCAAAAATGACGCACTGGCCGGGCCTAAATCTACGGTGGTGGCCCGACCAGCACTAGCGAGTACGACTAACTGATGCTGTGACAACGTCTTGACCATCCGGGAGACCGTGGAACGCTCGTAACCTAACGTCGTGGCAATTTCCATAATCGTAGCCGGATGGTGATCTTCTAACGCCATCATAATATAAGCATACGCTGGTTTGAAGCCCGTGGGGGCAAAAGTTTGGTTAGCGACCTGCTCAATCGACCGCAAATACCTTGCGGCCGTAAAGTAAGCACAAGTATGATAAAAATGATGTTCCGTCATAAAAATCCTCCTAAAAAGTCGTTTTGATCATCGTGGCAATCACCGCCGCGTGAGTTTCTAACGCAAAATGACCGCTATCCACTAATTCGACAGTCGCATTGGCATCATCTTTTTTGAAGGCTTCTGCGCCGGGATAAATGAAGGATGGGTCATTTTTACCCCAAACTGCCAATAACCGTGGTTGATATTGCCGCAAGTAAGCTTGAAATTCGGGATACAATTTAATGTTATTTTGATAATCATAAATTAAATCTAGTTGGCGTTCGGCATAATCTTCACCGTGCGTATAAGCGATGTCTAACATATAGCCATCCGGCGAAACCGTGCCCGGGCGCGTACCATACGTATACTGTCCTTTAATGGTGGCTGGGGCAAAAGCACTGCGGTACGTATCGCGCTTTGCGGCCGTGGGGTGATCCCAGAAATCTTGGCGACTGGCCCACTTCGACCCTAAACCAGCTTGATAAATATTCCCATTTTGACTAATGATGCCGCTGATCCAATCTGGATGAGCGACGGCAATGCGAAAACCAATCGGGGCACCGTAGTCAAAGACATACATGTAAAATTTAGTTAATTGCAATTGTTGTAACCACGCGGTCATGACATTGGTTAAATTGTCGAACGTATAGTCAAATTCCGTATGTTCGGGCGCACTCGATTGGCCAAAACCTGGGTAATCAGGGGCAATCACGTGGAAACGGTCACTTAGTAACGGCATCAAATCCCGAAACATGTGACTAGCAGACGGAAAGCCGTGGAATAAAACTAAGGTTGGCAAACTGGGGTCCCCGGCCTCACGGTAAAAAATATTCAATCCTTGTACTTTAACATTTTGATAAGTGGTCATTTTTAAGACTTCTTTCTTGTTTTTTATATCGTGTACATACACTATAAACCGTAAATAAATAAAAAACAAGGCTAACAATCAATTTTCATTTAAAAATCATTTACCGCCGCTGCTGGCAACAATGTAATTTCGCGACCATGGACCGCAATTAACGCATCTTGTTCGAGTAACTTAAATTGCCGACTTAAGGTTTCCGGCGTGACCCCTAAATAACTGGCAAGTTCTTTCTTCTTAACCGGTAATTCAAAGTGTGTTTGTTGGTTTTCCTGGCTAACTTGTTGTAAATATGTAAGTAAACGTTGTTTGGAACCCAGGTTACTGGTCAGCGCACTCATCGACTCGAGCGCCGTCAAGCGATCACCTAACACATTTAACAAGTTTAATGCCAAGGTGGGCATTTGTTGGAGTAGGCCTTGAAAATCGTGACTACTAATGGAGCAAATACGGGTGTCTTCCACCGTTTCCGCATAATTAAAATGCGGTCGTTGGGCAAATAGCGCCGCTTCACTGTCAATGGCACCCGGACGCAACATATAGAGAATCTTTTCTTTGCCATTTTCATTAAGCTGATAAACTTTGACGCGCCCTTGGTCGATAATCATCATGCGGTTCAACATCGTTGTTGGGGCATACAACACCGTCCCCTTGGGTACTAATTGTTGATGGACGGAAATTTTGGTCAACGCGGTAATGTCGTCGTCACTTAAGCCTTGAAAGATTGATGCGGATTGGACACATTTAAATGCGGAATGAGACATATTATTTTTCCTTTCTTGACATATATCAATTTTTTTAGTTATTGGCTAGTATACACTAAGTATCGTTAAAAGAAATCAAAACAAATCCGGAGGTTTTAATTATGAAAATCTATCACGCAAGTATTGTGCCATTAAATGCAGCCATTATCGGTTCAGCTGCTCACGGTTCGGCGCTATTCGTCGTCAATGGTGACCAACTAACCGTTAATATTGAAATGTTCGATACCCCGGCCAATCAACAACATTGGGAACATTTCCACGGTTTTCCCGATGGTCGGCCAGCTGCAATTGCCACCGCGGCGCAAGATACGAACCACGACGGCTTTGTTGATCTACCCGAAACCGAACCCGTTTCGGGGACAACGATGGTGCCATTCAATGACACCCCGGAAACGATGGATATTCCCAATGACGCTTATCCAGTTGCGGATGCCAACGGTTACTTTGCCTATACCAAAGTCGTCCCGTTACAACAATTGGATGCTGAATTCAAAAAGGCGTTCAATGACAGCGAACTAGAACTCGACAAGCGCGTCATTTATATTCACGGGGTTGCTAGCAGCTTGCAATTACCAACAACGGTCGCCGGTGAAGTCGCCAATTACGATGCCCATGTGACCTTACCGATTGCGGTCGGTAAAATCACGAGCGTCGAAGTACACTAATTTAGGAGGAATTTTAAAATGCCATTAATGAAAATTGATATGTTACAAGGTCGTTCTGAAACTGAAATCAAACAAATCTTAGATGTGTCTTACGAAATTATGTTAGACGCGTTTGATGCGCCCGTCGGTGACCGCTACCAAATCGTCACCCAACATGCGCCTTACGAAATGCAAATTTTGGACACCGGCTTAGGGATTGAACGGACGGATAAAGTGCTAATTTTCAGCTTAGTCACCCGTCCCCGGACCGAACCACAAAAACAAGCGTTTTATAAGAACTTGGTCACGGCACTTCATGATAAGTTAGGGATTGCCGCAACCGATGTAATGATTAACTTAACCGTTAACAGTGATGCTGACTGGAGCTTTGGCAACGGTGAAGCCCAATTCTTAACCGGTAAACTATCATAAGCTAGTCGCCATAAAAATAAGCTAAACTTAATGGGCACCTGATGATTTCAACTTCATCAGGTGCCCATTTTTAAGCTAATCTATTTCATCGTACTAACTATGATTCCGCTTTAGCGGGCGTTAATAACGGTAGATCTAAGCGCGTCAAATCGGCATAACTTTCCCGTTGGACGACGAGTTGACTCTTACCATCTTCACAAAAAACGACGGCGGGGCGCGGATTACGGTTATAATTGCTGGCCATCGAATAGCCGTAAGCACCAGTATCTAAGACGGCTAACACATCGCCCGGTTGCGTTGCCGGTAACTGCTGATTCCAGATCAACATATCACCCGACTCGCAATATTTGCCGGCTAATGAGACGACCTGTTCACTAGGTAGCGACGGATTTTTGGCTAAGACTGCTTCATACTTAGCATCGTACAAGGCCGGGCGAATATTGTCACCCATGCCACCATCAACGGCCAAATACTTACGAATTCCAGGAATATCCTTAGAAGCGCCGAGGGTATAAAGCGTCATACCGGCCGTTGCCACTAAGGACCGCCCGGGTTCAATCCAAATTTCTAACATGGGCACGTTTAGCGCTTTAGTTTGCGCGATGGTTTCTTTTAAAATCGCATCGACAAATTCGGTCGGTTTTAACGGTTGGTCTTCCGACGTATATTTCACCCCAAAACCGCCACCAACATTCATGATTTGGGGATAAAAATCGAGTTCCTGTTGCCACTTGGCAAACACGGTAATCAGCTTATCCACGATCATTTTAAAACCGTCGAGTTCAAAGATTTGTGACCCAATGTGACAGTGGATGCCGACTAAGTCTAAGTACGGCGCCGCTTGAGCTTGCTTAACCGCGGTGTCGGCCTGCCCACTGTTCAAATCAAAGCCAAACTTGGAATCTTCTTGCCCGGTCGAAATATATTCGTGGGTATGTGCTGAAATACCGGGGGCAATTCGCAACATAATGGTGGTCTTTTGTTCGCGTTCCGTCGTTAATTTCGTTAATAATTGCAATTCATAAAAGTTATCGACCATGATGCAGCCCACGCCACTGTCTAACGCCATTGTTAATTCATCTAGTGACTTATTGTTACCGTGAAACGACAAGTGATCCATTGGAAAACCGGCTTGTTTCGCCGTATACATTTCCCCGCCAGAGACCACGTCACAGTGAATGCCGGCCTGAGCAGCTAATTGGTACATCGCCACTGCGGCAAATGCTTTACTAGCGTAACTAATTTGATAAGCCACGTGATTTCGTTCAAAAACTTCTTTAAAGGCTGCAATTTCATCACGAATCGCGCCCGTATCATAGACATATAATGGTGTTTGATATTGTTCCGCCAATGCGAGCGTGTCGACGCCCCCGACGGTTAAATGATGCTCAGCGTTTAAGTCCGCTGCCGTAATTTGTTCGTTCACAATCCAACCTCACTTTTTAATGAAAACTGCCGGTTTCAAAAAACCGGCCCAAAATCATGGCCGGTCGTCGCAACGCTAGTTTTCTTCGTCGCTCTTCAAAACACCGCCAACACTGTAACGGTTCTTTTGCATTTCACTTAAAATCACGTGAACATGTTCAGCGGGTGCGCCAGTGTTTTTGCTAACGGCATCGGTAACATCTTTCACGAGTTGCTTTAATTGTTCTTGTGAACGACCGGCAACTAAATCAATGTGTACGATTGGCATGGTTGTCACTCCTTAACCTTTATTAGAATCTAATCATAACCTAATTTTTCATTTTTGCAAACTTTGACGTTGGGCCGCCTGTTGTCGTTCATTCATAAACAGGCCACTCGTATCCACCGTATTTAAAATATCTACAAAAGCATGGTCGTCGTGTGCACTGACGGCCCCTTGTAAAGCGTACAGTTCATAGCGACTCAAGACGACCAATAACGTCGCATTGGGATGACCACGATAAGCACCTTTAGAATCGATAATCGTCACGCCCCGTAAAATGGCGGCCTGAATCGCCGCACTCACTGCCGTCGGTTCTGTTGTAATAATAATGGCCGTTAATTTTTGATGACGGGTATGAATCAAGTCAACGAGGCGCGTCGACGCATAAATCGAAATAATCGTGAATAACGCATTTTCCCAACTAAATAAAATCCCAGATAACATAATAATCGCAAAGTTGGTAATAAACATTAAACTACCGACCGTGCGCCCAGTCACCCGTTCTAAGACGAGTACGATAATATCAAAACCGCCCGTTGAAAAGCCGTAGCGCATCGTGATGCCAATACTAATCCCCGTCAGAATACCGCCAAACAAGGCCCCCAATAAGGGATTATGCGCTAAATCGACACTCGGAACGATGACCGCGGCCATTGAAGTTAAAAAGGCCGTCGCAAAACTCATAATGGTGAAACGATGCCCGAGCTTAAACCAGCCTAACACCGCAATCGGAATATTGAAGATTAAAATATAATACCCGGTGTTAATTTGCAATCCCAACGGTTTCCCCGCTGAATATAATAATTGCGCAATCCCATTGACCCCGCCGCTAAACGTATCCGCCGGAATCAAAAATTCATTCAATGCAATCGCGGCGATGACCGCCGATGCTAAGATAACGGCAAATTGCCACAGTAGTTCTAACCGTGGATTTTTAAGATGTGACATACGACTGACCCTCTTTTTCCGGATTCTTTTGCCCTCATTATAGCGAAAAATGGCGCATTAAGCATCGGTTACCACCGGAAAAATATTTGCCCCCGCACAAGTGGCGTTTCATGCTAAAATGAAGTCAATTGAACCCATAGAAAGAAGGAACCATATGCAAACGCATCAGTTTAATCCATATTCCGCTTGCACGAGTATTTTAATTGGTAAAAATGCCACCGCGGATGGCTCGACAATGATTGGTCGTAATGAAGACTCGCGGGCTGCTTGGGCGAAGAAGTTTGTCATTCATCCCCACGCCGAATTCGACGCGGCCCCAACCTTCACCTCCCAAGATGCTGAGCATCCGTTCAAGATGACGTTACCAAAAATCCGTGCGAAGTACTCCGCGACTCCGGAATGGACGCCGAAGTACGGTTTGTTTGAAGAAGATGGCATTAATGAGTACGGCGTCGCCATGAGTGCGACTGAAAGTGCTTATTGCAACGCTCGCGTCTTAGCAGCGGATCCGTACGTGGTTGACGGCATCGGTGAAGAAGCTATGGTCACGGTGACCTTACCATACATCCACTCGGCACGTGAAGGGGTTGAACGGCTCGGTCAAATCGTTGAAGAACACGGGACTTATGAAACGAACGGTATCTTGTTTAGCGATGCTGAAGAAGTTTGGTACATGGAAACTGGCGCCGGCCATTATTGGGTCGCTCAACGCATTCCTGACGATGCTTACGCCGTAGTCGCTAATCAATTAGCCATTCAAGAAATCGACTTGGCCGACCACGATAATTATTTATACGCCAAAGGAATTCGTGATTTTGTTGTCGACAACCAACTCGCCTCGATGGCTAACGGTTTGAACTTCCGCGAAGTCTTTGGCACGGCCGACATTTCAGACCAACACTACAACACCCCGCGTGTTTGGTATGGGCAACAATACTTCACGCCGGAAGTTGAACAAGATCCTGAATCGTTTAACTTACCTTTTATTCAACGCGCCAATCGCTTGATTCACATTGATGAAGCGCAACATTATTTGGCTTCACACTACGAAGGCACGCCGTTTGATCCCGTTGGCAATGGCACTAAAACTGCTAAGCATCTATACCGACCAATCAGTTTGGCAAAAACGCAAGAATCACACGTCTTACAAATCCGTCCTGATTTGCCGGCAACCACTAGTGGCATTCACTGGCTGGCCATGGGCGTCGCGGCGGAAAGTGTCTATGTGCCGTTCTTTGCGGGTGCCAGCACGACCCCGGCGGCCTACCAAGTCGCCACTGAAAAGTACGACAGCCAATCAGCCTATTGGGTCTATAAACTCGTCGGTGTCTTAGTCGATGCACACTATCATGCGTTACATGGCAAATTAGGCGATACTCAAAAGGAATTGGCGATTCAGTTAGGCCACCAACTCATTCAAACCGACCGCCAAGTGGTCGATTTAGCGGGCGACGAACTAGTAGCGGCTTTAGATGCGGCTAACGAAGCTGCAGCTAATACCGCTTTAACAACCATGCGCACCTTAACGGCCGAGTTGATTACCACCAGTACGGATATGTCACCATTAAATTACAATACTGATTTAAACTTATAAATTTTTGACTGCGACGATGTTAGTCGCAGTTTTTTTGTTTGGATACTAAACTACTGAAACTTTGGGCCAACCATTCCTCCAAAAAGCGCCTATCGTAGGCTTGAATCAATTATTGGGAGGCGGCCGGCATGGAACGACTAGATGTGATTTGGTTGGCACTATTAGCTTTGAGTGGCGTCATCGTATTCAGTAGTTTGTTGTTTTTAATCCACTGGTTGGGCGGTTCAACATGGCGCACTTGGCGGCTAATCGTGGCGAGCTTAGGGCTCGGTTTAGCATTAGCTAGTGAAATCATCTTAGATCATCACCCGACAATTTCAACGAGTTTTCGACGGCGCATCCATCTCACCGACTTAGGTGCCGCAATTTTAGTCGGTGGCTTGTTTTGTTTGTAAAGTATGCGTTTGCGACTTTCAATCGGCTATCGCGTTCAAAAGCGTGTATCTTCTCTTTGACAGCCAAAACTGTCGCGGAGGTGTCATCATGCTACTACAACTTGATTTAGTCACGAAAGCTATTATTAGCACTTGTTTCTTAGAAATTGTCGCCGCGCTAGCGCACTGGTCAGGCTTGGCCGCGGGGCATGGCGCCGCCATCGTCATTGCCATTATCGGGGTCGTCGTTTTAGGACTCGTCGGCATTAACGTCATGCGGATGGCACACCAACCCCGTATCACCCAGGTTGTGCGCCAACAGATGCGCTGGCTCAACTTAATTGCAATTTTTATTGTTATTTTCGCACAATGGTAACAACTTGATTAAAATACGCCACTGACAACGTCAGTGACGTATTTTTTATTTTCGTTAAAACCACTTCACAACCTTATCACCACGGCGTTTTCCAGATTTCAATCATCCCTCATATAAAAAATCTCAAAAAAATAAAATGAAGTCACCAGTTTCCACGTATCTTCTATATAGTGGCACCCGTCACAACTAAATAATATGGGGGATCAAAAAATGAAGTCAGTTAAAACGGTCATCATAACCGTCATTATGGGGCTATTAAGTGTCGTATTAGTGGCATGTAGCAACCACACCACCGCAACTAAAACGACGAGTGCGACCACCACGAGTAAGGCCCAGGCTAGCAGTGACCAGGATGACGATGACGAAAAAAATGAGAGCAGCCAAACGGATGATGATGGCGCTGAAGCCGGTCACAGTCGTGCAACGACTGCCAGTGCGGATAGTGCTACCAATAGCGCTGACGACACCAGCCAGGCCGCAAGTAGTTCCTCAGTTTCTGAAGCTTCGTCAAGTGCCGTTACCACTAATAGTGCTAGTGCTGAGACTGCGACTAGCCAAGCCAAAGTTACCAGTACTGCGGAACCTAAAGCATCCAGTCAGTCGGCACTACCAGCTGCAACGCCCGCGACAAAAATACCGGCATCGTCAGTAACCCGACCTAACACGCCGCATCCAACACGACCGGCTCAATCCACGGTCAATGGCATTCCGGCCGGTAAAGTGTCCACGGCTGGTGACAGTCGCATTTGGGGTGACCGGCACCGCATGATTTATTACACACCGGCCCAGAATTACCGCGGCTACCGACCACGTAATGCAGTCCCATTTGATAGTGAAGCCGCGGCTCAGCAAGCCGGCTATCATAAAGCACCCCGCCGTGAAGTTCACTAATTAACTGTCAGTTACGCTACGAGGAGGAATTGTTTATGAAACGGACTTTTGTTTGGTTAGCTATTTTAATGGTCGGATTAACAACTTTAGCAGCTTGCAGTAGTGGCACTGCGACTGATACATCGGCAGAAGCATCATCGTCATCAACAGCTAGCACGATCTCAACCGCAAGCGCCAAGTCACTAGCCAGCTCGAGTACGACAGTATCCAGCAGTGCGAACAGCTCAAGTGCGTCCCAAGTTAAGGCTTCATCCCAGGAACCAGTTCCAACAGCTAGCTCGGCCGTCACCACGGACGCCAGATCGTCTTCGACAAAACCAGCCGCGGTTAAATCACCAAAACCCAAAACAACCAAAGCTAGTTCAGCGGTGACGGTAGCCACCACAGATGGTGATGCTGCCAGTGGTCCAGTAGTTGGTAATAGTAAAACTAAGATTTACCACCTACCCGGTCAACGCAATTATCACATTAACTCAAAGTATGCCGTTCAATTTGCCAACGAAGCGCTAGCCAAACAAGCCGGCTATCGCCCGGCTTTGAAATAACTCACATTTTTAGGAGAACATAATGAAATTACGACGCACCATCAGTTTAATGACAAGCTTAGGCTTATTAGGCACGTTGTTGACTGCCTGCAACTTTGGTCTCACTGACCCGGTCCAAGTCTCACCAACGACATCATCAAGTCAGATTGAGCACGCTGAATCTGATAACGAAAATCTCAATGACGATACGGAAGATAGTACCGATAATGATGCTACCGAAGATCCGTTTGCCGACGACCCTGATTTTCAAGATGACGACGATTCCGCTACGCCACCAGAACGGCACACTAGTTTACCGGCTGAACCAGAATAAGGTCTGATTAAAGGCTAAGTATTGTGTTTTTTTAGACTATATTAAAAGGAGTATATAAATCATGAAAGTATCAAATTCACCAGATTTATCTAACGAACCAAAAGTAGTAACACTAAAGGAAACGATTAATGAATTGGGCAGTGTTATCAACACTGAAAATATACACAATCCCAAAAAACTATTAAAGCTATCCAAGAAAATTGATAGACTATATTTCTCAATAGAAAATCCAAATCAACGAAAAATAGCACGCAACGAATCTCTTAAGTTACTTTCTCATATCGATATTGGTACCCTTCAAGATGCTAGTCTGGCAATTGATTCATCGGAATATACTTCACAGATAAGTATAGTTGCTTTAGTTATCAGTATACTTTCAATTGTAAGATCAGTTTATCCTCAAAACTGGTTTCTACTCATTCTAATTTTCCCAATTGTATACATTTTGGGTATTCTTTTGGTAGATTGCAAATTTAATCCGAATTTTTGGACAAATTGTTCAGCATAAC
>NZ_AYGX02000081.1 GCF_000498955.2 Lactiplantibacillus fabifermentans DSM 21115
AATTATGACGCTGACTATTCGCATTTATTTGTCTAAAATCTTGACATAGGAGCCATTGTGCTTTGTGAGGTTTTCGTAGTCAACAAAACGGGTACTCTTCTTTGAGTACCTGGCCTTTAAGGCGGCCTGCGTTGTATTGCCACTAATAATATATTCATCAGCAAATTTTTGCTGTTTTACTGTTAGTTTCTGTATCACTCAGACCTCCTTCCATTACTTTTTATTATCCGAATTTTTTCCAACAGAATTTCCATACAAATAGTAATTAATTGCTTCCGTCTTTGAATCGTTAACAAAATGTCGCTTACGCATTTCGGCATTGTATACAGACGCACCTTTTAAATCACTTTCGTCAAATTCGTATATTGAAAAGTCACTCTTATTATCTAAAAGATTCTTACTAGTTTCATCTAAAACATGTCTATATTCTCTTTTTAATTTTCTACCCCAAGTATACTGAGGAATCGCAACATTAAAATCAGATAATTTAAAAGTCACTTTCCCCAATTCCTCTACTGAGCTCCTGAAATAGATTTCAAGTTTTTGAAAATCTCGTCCGTGTTTAAAATCTAGAGAATAAACCTTTTTTCCAAGCCCAGCTAGAAAAAGGTAATCTTTAATTACCTTTTCCTCTTTGCTTTCATAAGTAGCAACAAAAAGTACATCAATTGCAACAGAATTGTCTACCGTATTCACAATGGCCATGCTCTTATAATATTTCTCAAAATCCCAGCTATTAGATTTTGAAACTGCAACATCGCCTGCTTGTACATAACTTTTAAACGACAAGTTTAAATGTGGCCTTTTTTCAGTCTTTCGCTGCATATTCTGGATATAAATTTGGAGTAATAGTCCCCCAAATGCAAATACTGACATCACCGATGCCACCAACTGGATCCAATCTGACGGGCCTAATCTTGTCATACCAGAAATTGAGAATACTAATCTAGCAATCAAAAATACTGATATGATTCCAACAACAATTAACAACTGTTTACAATACTGCTTCACATTCATCCCTCCAGAATTTAAGCATAACAAAACCCCAGCATCACTGCTAGGACCCTGAAGGAGTCCACCAATATTGTATTCTGAAATGAAAGAATAGCTTTCCTATCGCATCAACATATCTCACACGACTATAGTAATACATCTATTCGGATATTTTTGGACACCCATTCAGCTCGTTTTGGACATGCAATTTAAGGCATCAGTGCCAAACATCATGATTGATATTTCATCAATTACTTGACGTTATCCCGTCAAATCCTCTTTTCGTCAACCTGATAAAAATCTGCTAACTGTAGTCATGCAAACTTACCATCGATTAAGTACAGTTTCTTGATAACTTTGTGCCGGCGTTATTCTTCAAATGCACCATACAAGTTTCTTTATACCGGTTGAGAATATTACTAATAACTCCATTATTTCTTTAGATTGCATCCGATCTCCAAGTAATGAGTATAAGCTAAGCTCATATTGTGACAATGGCACATCACTATCAACCTCTGATAATTCGACATCAAGATGGTTTTCTAACAATTGATAATAAGTCAACAATGGTTTCATATTTCTCAGTTCTTATTCAGATCCGCCTCTAGCAAATTTATATCCTCGTGTAATTAAGCCATCAACAATCTTATTAATAGTATCTTCCGCTAATTCAATCGTCATTCTTCCCCATACCCATCCACATACAAACAACATTCCCATCAACCAGCCATTGCCCCATTTCATCCAATCACCTTTATTAACTTACATTTCGCCTTCAAGCGTCGTTAATGAATAATTTATGGCTGACAAGTAAACTAATGGCGCACTTTTGGTGTTATTAAATAAGGTTAGTGCTACAAAGGCTTTGATAACACGTTGTCAATGTATTACCCGAAAGGCTGTACTCATTACTAATTAATCATTTTGTTCAACGTGGCTCGAAAGGTATTACACTAGCCACACCATCGGAAGTGTGTTGGTAATATCTCTAAACCACTACTGGCACGAGCAATCGGACGATTTAAATTTTAATTTGGTGCACTTTTTGAGGGTAAAAGGACACCAAATTGACTCGTAAATTCGTCAAAGTGCACCAAAAAGTGCACCATTATGTCAATTTGTAACGATTTTGAACGTTCAATGAAAATGAAAACCCCGCTAATTCAACGATTAGCGAGGCTCACAAATGGTATTTGTTACGTAATTTAAGGAGAGTACAGGATTTGAACCTGCGCGCCGGTATTAGCCGGTTCGCCGGATTTCGAGTCCGGTGCATTACCACTCTGCCAACTCTCCATGTGGTACTTAAACAGTATAGCATAATTCGCCTTAAGAACAAATATTTATTCAAAAATATCCCGACGCTAGTACCACGTTAATCAACGATTTACTATGGAAAACTAATACCCCACCACCGCCAACAGCCGACTAGTCAATTTCGAATGCCGCGGCGTTTTCGATTTTGATACATTGCAAATGACCGTGCTGGCATTAATCGCATTGGCGCTCAACGTTCCGAGTACTGCAATCGGTGATACCGTATCGCCGACGCGGACTTGCCAATCGAAGTGGGCTTGACCACTTTCCGAGGTCAATTGTAACCAATAATCTTGTTCATTCAATCCTCGCAGGCGGATACTTGTCACCGTGATTGCACGGACTTCGCCATTCACGGGCGCATAGACCGGCGCTGCTGTTGGTTGCATCGCCAACAATGCTTGGCCCGTAATCGCGCGTGCGGGTAACGTTTGCACGTCGATTGGGGTGCCAGTAACCGGTGCGGAAACTTGAGTTAACTTTTGTTGTTGAAATAGTCGCATGTCCAGGGCCTCCAAGGATTGATTTTTGCTTCACCCTTACTATATGATATGAAACCCGTCCCAGGTCAACCGTTAACTTAAAACTTAACCGGGTCCCAATGAACTTAAGTCGACCTTAACGTTGCTTAGCTTATTTTGATAAACGTTAACTCATTCAAATGGACCAATCGTGCATATCAGACAACTTTTTACCGGGCTTATGCTATCCTATGGTTATCAAATTTGACCAATAAAAAGGAGCAACTCATGTCAAAAATTTTAGTCACGACCACGGAACAGATTCCGGGTCAAACCTATGAAGTCTTAGGGGAAGTCTTCGGCTTAACTACTCAATCTAAAAACTTAATGCGCAACATTGGCGCGGGTTTGAAAGGGTTGGTTGGTGGCGAAATCAAAGACTATACCAAAATGTTAGATGAATCGCGGAACGTAGCGGTTGATCGTTTACGGACGAATGCCGAAGCCATGGGTGCCGACGCGGTGGTCATGATGCGCTTCGACTCGAGCTCGATTAGTGACGATATGCAATCGGTGGCCGCTTATGGCACTGCCGTTAAATACACGACGCCAACTGAATAATTGTAATATACAAAAAAGGCGTGCTAACAATAAATTGTTAGTACGCCTTTTTGACAGCGACTAAGCTAAGTCTTTCAATAAATTACTCAAAGCTGGCTGGTCACTCCCCGAAACGTTGTATTGTTCACGGTACGCTTTAATGGTATCGGCATCGAAACTGTCCGGGTCCACCGGCACGAAACTCGTATCAATCGGATCCACATTCTTAATCTTCGCATCTAAAACGATTGGCAATTGATTACCGTCAGCTTGTAACTGCTTGATTTTGGCCATAGCAACCTTTAATTCTGCCAAGTTTGTCGCCTTTAAACCGATGGCGCCCATATTTTCAGCCATACCGGCCCAGTCAGCGCCAACCAAATCAATACCATATGGTGCTTGGCCGGCTTGAATCTTTTCATGGGCGATGAATCCCAGTGCTTTGTTCTCCAAAACGACGTTAACAACTGGCAACTGATACTTCACTTCCGTCAAAATATCCGGCATCACCATGGCAAAACCACCATCACCCGAGATGCTCCAAACTTGCTTATCAGGATTGCTGAGCTTACCGGCTAACCCGGCTGGTAAACCAAAGCCCATCGTGCCGTACCAAGCCGACATTGCAAAACGTTGGTCACGATTGAATGGTAATTGGCGAATCGCCCATTCTGTATTATTCCCGACATCCAAACCGAAGACGGCATCTTCATCTGATGCTGCTTTAATTGCGGCCATGACCCCTTCAGCCGCTAACCCATCATGGTCATCGGCGGCTAATTTAGCTAACCAAGTATCCCAATTGGCTTTATCTTGTTTGGCAGCTGTGACAAAGTTAGTGACTGGGCGAGTGACCCCAGTTACGGCCAACGCCGTTAAGAAATCACCGGCATCCGCTAAGACCGTCATATCGGCGTCATGTTGTTTGCCTAAATCTGCCAAATTGTTATTCACTTGAATAAACTTGACGCCAGCTGGTAAATAGCGGGCAAATGGGAAGTTAGTCCCGACAAACAAGACTAAATCAGCCGCTTGTGACACTTCAAAAGCGGGCTTCGTTCCTAACCGACCGCGAGAACCCATAAATAACGGATGGTCCGTTGGCATGGTCCCAGTCGCTGGTGCCGTGCTCAAAACGGGCAAGTTAAATTGTTCGGCAACTTTGACGACCGCTTCCCGACTAGCCCGCGCACCTTGACCGACCCACATGATGGGCTGGTTGGCAGCGGCCAGTTGTTCAGCGACGGTGTTAACGGCCGCGGCATCTAAGACCGGTTTAGTCGTCACATGCGTCAAATTAGCGGTCTTGAACCCGTCAAAATCAATTTCTTGGCCCGACAAATCATCCGGCAAAATGACCACTGATACGGAATGAGTCGCATACGCCGAGCGAATGGCTTCATCGACCACATACGGAATTTGTTCAGCATTCGTGACTTGTTTATGGAACGTTGCGACATCCACAAACATTGGATCTTGATTCATTTCTTGGAAAAAGTTCGTATTCATCACGCCAGTGGCCGATTGACCAACTAAGGCTAACACTGGAACCCGGTCCATCTTTGCATCATACAACCCATTTAATAAGTGCACGGCGCCAGGACCGGCTGAACCGAAACTAACCCCAATCTTGCCGGTCAACTTGGCATCGGCCGCAGCGGCTAACGCACCCACTTCTTCGTGGCGAACTTGAATATACTTCAAGTTTTCACGTTCAGCATACAAGCCATCGACGGTGTTATTAATTGAATCGGCCGTAATCCCATATAAATGATCCACGTTCCACGCGGTTAATACTTGAGCTAAAGCTCGTCCTGCTGTCATTTTTGTCATTATGTAACATCTCCTGAATTTGTTGTGTATTTTTTAAGCACATCTATAATATAAAACTAGCACCGGTAACTGTCAACCATTTTGTTACCAGTGCCCAAAATCAAGTCGCTTGTAATAGTTCAATATCATTGATGACGTCTTGTAGCGTAATTTTGGCCATTCGCCCTTCCGCACTACTCTGAATCTCACGATAATAGCCACTCATCACGGTCGGAATCACACTGCCAACCGGACAAGTTTGCGACGTATCCCGGTCAACACTCAATAAATCGCGCCGCGTGCTGACGGCGACAAAAATATCGCGTAATGATATATGATCGGGTTGACACGCTAACTCCGGCTTAGCAATTCCTCTTGTAGATACCAATAATCCAGCCTTACGCATTTTTCCCATCAATCGGCGTACCATCGTGGGATCCGTATTTAGGCTGCTAGCAATCCGTTCGCTTTTCAAATCATCATTTTGATGCAACGCAATATACGCTAAAATATGCGTGGCATCGCTCAACTGGGTATTTGCCATCTTACTCACCTCACTTTAATTATCTTGTTGTGTTTAATGATAGCACATCTAGCAAATTTAGCCAGTTTTTAAGCGCGGGCTTGACGGGTTGGAATCAACAAGCAACTACCCGACATCATCAATAGCACGATTGAAAGCCAATACGCCGCGTCACTTGAAACGACATTGTAAACTAAAACAATCCCAATGCTACCAATTGGTAATGAAATCGCCGATAGCGACGTCAATAGTCCTTGCAAGCTGCCCACAATCTCAGCATCCGCGACCCGCAACAAACTCGCATTCAACTTGGGATTTACTTGACCCATACAAAAGCCGGCAATTCCCATGCCAAATACGACCAACCAATAATTTTGCCACGTCATCAAATTCAAATAAATACCGGTGACCGTCACAATCGTAATCCACACAAAGCGTTGATAAGACCAACTTTCAAAAATCCCCATATGTAACACACTACCTAAAATCATACCAATGATAAAAATCGTATTCGTAATCAGTACCGCGACACTAAAACTTATTGGTAAGCGAGTCCCCTGACTGAGTAAAAACAAATTAATAATGGCATCAATACTCGCTCCCACCGCGTTGATGAGCATGATATTGCCGAATAAAGCCACCACATTGACGCCAACGCTGGCTTCAAAGGCCGTCTTAATTTGTGCCAACAGGCGGCGCCAAGTTGGCTGCGTGGTCGCTCGGTTTATTACTACGATAATACTGCGTTGACCACTCAATAACACTAACCCGGCTAGTAGGAACGTCCCCGCATTGACGTAACCTGCTAATTGATAATCCCCGGTCATGCCTATCAGTGCAACCCCAATGGCCTGCCCAATAATTTGCATAAAGGTCGACACCCCTTGATTCACCCCAATCGCCTCTTCACGAATAGTCGTCGGCACCTTGGCTTGCAACATTGGCATCCGTAAATTCGAACTAAAACCACCCAGAATGTCTGAAAAGACATTGATTACAACCACCACCATAAAAACCGCGCGCGTGTGGACAGTAATGAGTTGTGCTAATAGGACGTATAAGACCGCCTGTAAAAACTTCGTGCCAATCAACCAACGGTGTTTAGCAACCAACTGATCAGCCAAACGTCCGGTGAACATGCCGAAGACACCCGGCAAGACGGTGGCAACCGAAACAATCGAAATCAAAACTTTCGCATCCGTAAAAGTTTTGGCGTAAGTTAGCAACACAATATTGAATAAACTAATCCCCAACGTTTCAAAAAAATCCGCCCCTGTTAAGGTCAAAAACGTCCGATTTTGCCATAATGCTCGCATCACTGATCACTTATTAAAATTAAATTTTATCGCTTAAATTTATTTAAATGATAGATAAAGTATAATTGGTTGATTTAATTCTGTCAATTAGCTAAGCTAACAACGAGGTGAAAAATATGGCAAAATCAATCCGGTCACAGTTAGCAAAGTTAATGGCCGATGAAAAAGTCCTCGCCGTCATCCGCGCGACGACTGACCAAACCGGCTTAACGCCGAAACAAATTGCACAGGCGACCGATATCCCAATCAATCAGTTGTATTACACAATTAACAAGTTGGTCGCAGCAGATTTGCTGACCGTCGTCAAACAAGTTAAAGTCAAAAATTTAGATGAGTACTACTATTCCAGCTACAATTTTACGCATGAACAAAATACCGCCATGCAAGCCGAACTCGCGCAATTTCCGGCCCTAAACAATATTTCTTCCACCTGGACGCAGGAACATTTGACAGAATTGATGCAATTACTACTCTTCCATCAACAACAATTCTTAACCGCACTGGAAACTCAAGTTGAAGCCCAACTGCCGGCTGAACAAATGACCACGTTTTCGGCCTTCAGTGATTTAAAGCTGTCCGCGGCAGGCGAACAACAGCTCCGTAGCGACCTACTCCATCTGCTCGCGAACGCTGAGAAAAATGATCCTGACTCGGCTGCCACTGATAAGCAAACCGTCAACTTACTGATTGAGAAATGGTAACAAAAAAACGTCCAAGGATGGACGCTTTTTTCATGCTTTAGGCCAAGTTGCCCCGCGCAATTCGCGCTTGGTTCAAAAACCAGAAGCGGCGCGGTGACCCGGATAACCGCGTGTAAGGCACGCCTTCAACATGTTGTTTACGTAAAACTTCGGCCAAATAATTTCGCAAAATCCATGGTTCTTCAATCGCTTGAACCTCCAAGTCCAAGACAGCTTGAACATGTGCCGGCGTTGTTTGTAACGCAGTCGCTACGGTGGCTAAATCTAAGCCGGTTAAGGTAAAGTTCGCTTGTAATTCTTGACGTGTTGCTTGTTGTTCGGCAGTCGTTAATGACATGGACCCTCATCCTCTCAATTGAATCGTTAGTTTTTGTAGTAGTTTGGTTAATTGCTGACTTTCAGTCGAACTTAACGCGGCGGCAACTTGTTGTTGTAACGCGTTAAACGCCGCCGCGATTTGTATCGTCAAGGCTTCCCCGCTACTCGTCAAGACCAATTGGCGTTCCCGCTCGCTCGTTGGTGACAAGTGCTGGTCAACCCAACCACGTTGCCGCAAGCCTTTAATTAAATTCGAAGTGCTGGCTGCTTGTCGACTCAAATACTCACTAACCGCCCGCTGATTAGTTTGCGGGTGCGCCGCGATAAAGTCCAGAACCCGCGCTTGATCCGGTGTTAACCCGAGTTGTTTAAGCTGCGTGTTCAAATAAACTTGTTGCGTTTGATTAGCTTGGTATAACCAATGGCTCGTTGTATCACCTTGTTGCATCTCATCACCTCTTAAGTTGTTTCGATTCATTTTAAATCAAAACAGTTTCAATTACAACTGTTTTACCAACAACTATCCAACTAACAATGGTAGTTAACGAAACGACCACCACCAAGCTAGAACAAATACCGATGCTTGAAGCCCCGACATGCCATCCAAGCTGAAACTGTACCAACTAACGTATAACCCAGCACAATCATGAGGCCACTCAGTCCCGGGTGCCGTTGGACTTGTTGCCAAGCTTGTCGTATCAGCGTGGGTTGCTGGCGAATGAAAATCATCCCCAGCAGAATCAGAAATACCACCATCGAACCGCCATTGATGCCAAACCAATAACATAATGGCACCATCACTACTAAATAAACCAAGCTTAAGCCGAGCAATCCAGCCAACAAGCGCCAATCAAACCGCTTGAACTTTAAACTAATCCCCAGCCAGCCTAGCCCAGTGCCAGCCCCAATCATCGCACCCTCAAATAAATATCGGGCCAGAACTAACTGCCGCACCGACCGACCATTGCGTAACAAGTAGACCGTAAAACTATCATGGGTATCGGCCGAAAATGGGAATGTCATCAACGAAAAGCTCAACATAAATGGAATGAAGATCATGGCGACTAATGTCAATTGCGTATTCAACATAATGGCTAAAATAAACGCGACCCCGACCACCAACATTTGTTTCGTCTGTAATTTATGTTTTAAAACGAGTAAATCGCGCCAAAATAAAGCTGTCATGCTAATCGCCCTCCGTTTCTGCCCGCAGTAACTGTTGCCGTAACGCTGCTAATGATGGCATCGGACCGGCTTGTTGCCACACGATTTGACCATGCGCCATAATTAAAGCCCGCGTCGCCACTTGGGTAACATCTTCCAAAATATGCGTCGTCATCAGCATTGCCGCAGGATGCGTTTGCACGTATTCTTGGGCTAACTGTAAAATTGTCTGGCGTACCAGCGGATCTAACCCGGCCGTCATCTCATCAAAAATCAACAACTCCGCATCATGGGCCAAAGCGGTGGCAAACACAACTTTGGCCCGATTCCCTTTCGATAGCGTCTTTAATGGTTGCGTCGCTGCAACGCGTAACTGGTCTAAATATTTCAGGTAGGTGGTCAAGTGCCACTGCGGGTACACCGTGGCGAGTAATTGTCCGACTTCCCGTGCCGTCAGCTCTTCCGGAAACGGACACGTATCTGGCACAATCCCAAAGGTCGGGTGACCGGTGGCAAAGGACACTTGTCCATGTTGCGGTTGGACCACTCCCGTTAATAGATTCAGTAATGTGGTCTTCCCCGCCCCATTTTCACCAATCAACGCCACAATCTCACCGGATGCAATCGTTAATGACACTGGCCCAAAAGCTAAAGTTGGCCAAGCTTTAGTTAGCTCAGTCGTCATGACTAATGGCTGACTCATCGCGACACCTCCATCTAATGAATAATTTATCTTCATTATATACACAGCTGGCATATAAAGGTTAATTGAAGTACTCACAACTAAAAAAAGCTTTGATTCAACCGAAATGGTTAACCAAAGCTAATTTATTATTCAAATTAAGTTTTAAAATTCCATCAAACTCAAAATGTCGCAACCTTTAATCTTGTCACGACCATGTAAGTCTTTTAATTCGACTAAGAAGGCCGTCCCAACGACGTTCCCACCGAGTTCTCTAACGAGTTCAATCGTGGCAGAAATCGTCCCACCAGTCGCTAACAAGTCATCGGTCACTAACACATTTTGGCCGGGTTTAATGGCGTCTTTGTGTAAGTAAAGGGCTGATTGGCCGTATTCCAAATCGTAAGTCGCTTTGACCGTGGCCCGTGGTAACTTCCCTTTCTTACGAGCAGGCGCAAAACCAACGCCTAATTCATAAGCGACTGGACAGCCCACGATAAAGCCCCGCGCTTCGGGTCCGACAATCATATCAACATGTTTATCACGTGCGAATTTAACGATTTTGTCGGTAGCTTCACGGTAAGCTTCACCGTCCGCCATTAATGGTGAGATATCCCGAAAGATAATGCCGGGTTCCGGATAGTCCGGAATACTTGCGATATATTTTGTTAAGTCTAATGCCATTGCTTAATAACAGCTCCTTCAATTCTTAGCGGCAGCTTGATTCTTAATCCAAACTTGTAAAGCTGCCGATTTACTATACAAAAGCGTTTCTTCAGCCACGATTTGTTGCTCGCGTAACTGATAACTAGGGGCGTGATGTAAATCTGCTTTTTGCGGATTCGAAACGCCATTCATGACACCATCATTTATTTTAACAAATCCGACCTCAAAAAACACCTGAATCATGAAAATAAGCAAATTTCGGTCTAAATGCAAATGCGCGGCGACTTGCGATAATTGATGATGAATGTCCACATCATGATGGGCCGCCGTGAATTTAAACAGCTTGCCAAACTGCTCACGACTAGGCATCCCGGCCAAATAAACCGAATTGCGTTGATACAAATATAAAGTCAATTGATTGAGTGGTAAGGCTGTCAACACCGCCGTTAAGTCGGCTAACGTATCCGGACAATCGACAATAAATACCGGTTGATCAGTCGGAATCTGACTCAAATCCGTCGTCTGATCACTCACTAAAATCGCTTGCGATGTTGGTTGCACATAAGTGGCGAGCTTCTTCATCAAATTTTGATGAAAAAACAAGTAAACGCCCGGTGTACTGAAGTTTTGGGCGGTTAGATGTTGCGTGCGCGCATCGATTACCTGCGCGCCCGTAATCGCAATATCTTTGACCATGATTTGTGGCGTCGTACGGTCGCGCCAAGTATTGGAACTAAGTTCGCCGACTACCGCCACATCATGCGGGCTCGCTTGGATAGCCGGTGCCGCCGCCCCCATCGAAAACGCAATCGCATCGACAGTCGCTTGACCATCACTCAATTGCAATTTCAAATGTTGTTGGTCGGAACCAATCTGTCGTGCTTGCGGGACGTCGGTTGGTTTTAACTCAAATAACGGTGCCGGATTATCGGTCCCAAACGGTGATAATTGCTTAATCGCGTCGAGCGTCGCTAACGAGGCCTCCGCTAACGGCAGCTCTCCATCTAATTGTAAGATAGGTTGTGCATTGTCAGCCAAGTTTTGCTCAGTCGCCGCAGTTTCCATGGCCGTTTTTAGCGTATCCAACTGGTCACGCATCACCGTTAAACCGACCGCCATATGGTGACCACCAAATGCCACCATTTCATTACGAACGGGGTCGATGGCAGCAAACAAGTTATAGGCCTCAATACTCCGGCCACTCCCTTTGAGCCGACCGTCATCCGCTTCATTCAACACGAGCGTCGGCTTACCCGTGGATTCAACCACATGGCTCGCCACAATGCCTAAGACCCCTTCATGCCAATCTTTACCCGTAATCACTAAAGTTTGGCGGGCTTGATTTTCCGGCGTTTGCGCTTGGGTTAGCGCCGCTGCCGAAATATCGCGCACTAACCCTTGGCGTTTTTCATTCAATGAATTGACCGTCGTTGCCAGTTCCTGAGCCCGTTCGTCATCAAAGGTCGTCAACAATTCAACGCCACTTTGCGCCGACTGCAATCGCCCTAACGCATTCAGCCGCGGCGCAATCCCAAAGCCAATGCTGACTTCGTCCAATTGGTCCGGTTCTAGGCTGGCGGCCTTAATCAGCGCCGCCAACCCGGGACGAGCCGTTTGCCGTAAGACTTTTAGCCCTAACGTCACAATGGTCCGATTTTCACCGGTTAAGGAAACCAAATCGGCGACCGTCCCAATGGCCGCTAAGTCCATCAATTCTTCCGGCACTTCTTCTAATAACGCGGTCGCCACTTTAAAAGCGACCCCGGCACCCGATAAGTCGCCAAACGGATAGTGACCTTCCGGATGTCGCGGATGCACGATAGCATACGCGTTTGGTAATTCTGCGGGCATCTCATGGTGATCAGTGACGACCACGTCAATTCCTTGGGCCATCACATTATCAATCACAGCGTTACCGGCAACCCCGTTATCGACGGTCACAAATAACTTAGTCCCATTAGCAATTAATTTATCAAAAGCAGCTTGGTTGGGACCATAGCCATCCTTGAACCGGTCGGGAATATAGTAATTCACATTAGCACCAATTTGGTCTAAAGCTTCATACATGATTGACGTACTCGTCAACCCATCGGCATCGTAATCACCGTAAATCGTAATCTGATCACCAGCAACGATGGCTTCTTGAATCCGGTCGACGGCTTTTTCCATATCATGCATCGCCAACGGATCTAAAAGCGGTTGTTGGTCGGCATGTAAAAAGGCCGCGGCCGCATCGGGCGTTGTCAGCCCTCGTTCAATTAATAACTTGGCCACTAAGGGCGGAACCGTGACCGCTTTTGCCAAGGCGTCGACTTGCGCAGTATCTTCAGCCGCCGTCTTCATGACCCATTTCTTTTTGGCCGCTAACATGCCATCCTTCCTTTCAACACCGATTATTTACTCGAAGCCACTGGCGCCGTTGCCGCCGCCGCGGAATCGCGATTTTGTTTCCCTTTATTATTCAAACGTAACGTTAAACTTTTGTTTTCAGCCGTTAATTTGTCAATTTTTGCTTGGGCATCCGCCAACGCTTTTTCGTGTTCATTGCGTTCTTTAGCGGAATTGACCGTCGCCATCAACACGGCAATCACAACCCCTAAGATGAGCGTAATCACGATGACTAAAATAAGTGGCCAATGGACCGCCGCAATTCCGAAATTAACCCGGACTGGTTCCACATTTAAAATCGCAAATACCACAATGACTAACACAATCACTAATGCACTGACTAATCGCCACTGATTTTTCATAAATTCGTCCCCCTACTTAAAGTTAAAGACCGTCCCCGCCAAAAAGTCCCCGAGCTTAGGCGCTGCTTGGTAGCCAAGGTTGGCGGCCGACATCACCCACGGCCGGTTGATTTCACGCCGGTTGTGACCTAATTTACTAATAATTAGTGCTGCAAATTTCACCGAATTCAACGCAATGCGGTCAACCGAAGCTAAATAGTTTCCCGACGGATCGGCGGTTTTGAAAAAGTCGGTCTTGATGGGACCCGGATTAACCGTTAAAACATTGATGCCAGCTGGTTTTAATTCTAACCGTAAGGCATTGTCATACGCAATTAAAGCCGCTTTGGTAGCCGCATAAACTGACGATTTCGGCGTTGCAATTTTCCCGGCCATCGACGCAATATTGACGATTTCACCGTGACCGGCCTTAACCATCACTTGCGCCGCCCGTTGACTCACGTACATCACGCCGAGCGTGTTCACATGAAACATTTTGGTAACCAACGCCTGATCTATCGCCGTCGCAGCCGCCATATAGCCAAAACCGGCCGCGTTAATGACGACATCTAACCGGCCAAAAACGTCTTCAATCGTAGTGAAGACGTGATCGACGTCACCAACTTTACTAATATCACATTTTATCGCCAGTGCTTGGGCTTGCGATAAAATCCGGCATTGGTCCGCCACAGCCGTTAAACGGTCATGGCGGCGCGCCGCCACCACGACGTTAGCGCCCTGAGCGGCGGCGGCCAAGGCGAGTTGTTCGCCTAACCCGCTGGACGCCCCGGTAACTAAGACCGTTTGTCCCGTTAAATCCGTCTTCATTAGCTTCACCTAGGCTTTCTGCGGTAATGGAATGTCAATTAAATCAAAATCACGCACAACTTTCGTATTTTTAAAGACCGTTTGCGCTTGCTTTTGTAATTCTTTACTTAATTTACCCGTATAACGTGCGGAAATATGCGTCAATAACAATTGATGTACGCCCGCTTGTTTCGCGACTTGCGCTGCTTGGGTACTCGTTGAATGATAATAATTATGAGCGAGCTTGCCTTCATCTTTGCCAAACGTACTTTCATGGACGAGCACATCAGCGTTACGCGCTAAACTAATCGCATGCGGCGTCCGGCGCGTATCACCCAAAATGGCCACGGTGCGACCAGCTTGCGGCGCAGCAATGAAATCTTGGCCATTAATCGTGCGACCATCCGGTAAGGTGACCGTTTGACCCGCTTTTAATTGCCCATAAACGGGACCACTCGGAATGTTCAGTGCTTTTAATTTATCCGCTTGCAATTCACCCGGATGGTCAGCTTCTTCAACGCGATAGCCGACACACTCGATGCGGTGGTCTAAGTGTTCAAACGAAACTTTGAAGGTGTCATCTTCAAAAATCACGCCATCTTGGCCCAATTCTTCAAATTTCAAGGGATATGACAAATGGGTGCCCGAAACGCGCATCGCCGTCATCACAAAATCCCGAATCCCGGTTGGCCCATAAACCGTCAACGGTTCGTCGCCACCTTGGAATGATCGTGAGCTCAAAAAGCCCGGCAACCCAAAAATGTGGTCGCCGTGTAAATGGGTAATGAAAATTTTGGTGATTTTGCGCGGTTTTAACGTCGTCCGTAAGATTTGATGTTGCGTCCCTTCGCCAACGTCAAATAACCAAACTTCGTTACGTTCATCTAACAATCGTAAGGCCGTACTCGTCACATTACGAAACTTCCCCGGTGAGCCGGCACCGGTACCTAAAAATTCTAGTTGCATATTTTTTGTTCGTCCTTATCTATCCAGTCTGCTAACCATTTTACCGAAAATCGCGTCCGGAAACAATCATTAGTCTTGGGCTTACATCGTGCCAATTTGGGACTGCCCTGGCCGCAACTACTACTGCGTCAGTTATTACCATTTACTGGCAACCACAGTCCTTACTCATAAATACTTTGTAATTCCACACACTTAATTGTATCATTCAAATGAGTAATTAATAGTACGGAAATTTTATCACCGTTAATAAGGAAGTTTTTGAAATGCGTTTAATCGATTTTAACCTCTCAACGGCGGATTTAGACCGCCAGCTCCCGCTTTATTGGGAACATGACCACACACTAGTGCCCATTCAAAGCTTGGAACTAACCGCTAACCAGCTAATTTTAAAACCCGTCAAAAACAGTCAGCCGATGTTATTAGACCAGTTTACGACCCGCACGCAACAAGTCAGTGGGCAAATCAACTTGTTCGTACAAACCACTACAAAAGCTGAACCGCTCTTCGGTTATCGGCTGAACGAACAACGGATGCTATTAGGTTAAGGAAGTGAGTCGTTTGTCAATTGCACTAATTAATTTATGGGCGCGCTGTCAGTATGGCGTTCCCCTAACGTTTTCGACCAACCAAATCATCGAAATCAAGCGCCACGCCCGCTTATATTGGCGATGGTTAGATACTTACTTAGTTCTCAGCTTAATTGTGGCGGCCGCGACATCTAAATGGTTTCAAGCTGGGTTATGGCCGATTCTGGCCTTAGATTTAGTCGTTATTTTGGCGAGCATCATGCAAACTTATCGAACCCAGTTAAAACCACTCTTCGCCAGTATGGGACTGCGACTAGCCTTTCGCCGTGTCTGGATTAACTGGCTTTGCTTGGCACTTGCCAGCGCGATCTTTTTGGAACTCTTCAGTCTCTTTATCAATGTTGGTTGGCAAAACCAGCCGGTCCACGCCGTTTTCCAACCTTTTTCCTGGTGGCAAACGGCCGGCTATTTTATCGCCACGCTAATCTTTTACATTGGTTATGACTGTTATCACCATTTTCATCAGCCATCCCATTAAAAAACGCGCCAATCAGTGACGAGTGCTCATCACTGATTGGCGCGTTTTGTTTAATCACTAATCCATAAATTGGAAAGAATAATCTAAAATTTGAATCGTATCGTCGTTCTTGGCGCCGGCAGCTCGCAAGCCGTCGTCGACACCCATCCCCCGTAATTGACGGGCGAAACGCATCAAGCTTTCTTCGTGGTCCAAATTGGTCATCTTGAATAAACGTTCCAACTTTTCACCAGAAAGCACGAACAACCCAGGTTCTGGATTATCAATCGTAAAGTCCTGATTAGCTTCAGTCGTGTAGTCACGATGTTCAACGTCATCGACACCCTTAACTGGGAATTGTGGCGTGACATCGAGTAAGTCAGCAGTTTGTGCCAATAAGGCTTTCAACCCTTTTTGCGTAATTGACGAAATTGGGTAAATGTCTGGCGTGGTTGGCAACGTATCGTCATCTTTCAATTTCGCCTCAAATTTCGCCAAATTGTCAGCAGCATCGGGCATATCCATCTTCGTTGCGACGACAATTTGTGGCCGTTTTAACAAATCAGGATCATAGCTCGTCAATTCATGGTTGATTTTCAAATAATCTTCATACGGATCATTTTCTTCCACACCACTCATATCAATTAAATGCAAGATAACGCGGGTCCGTTCAATATGCCGTAAGAATTGGATTCCTAACCCAACCCCGTTAGCGGCCCCTTCAATCAAACCGGGTAAATCGGCCATAACAAAGTCGCGACCGTCATCTAAGCGTACCATCCCTAAGTTCGGGACTAACGTCGTAAAGTGGTAAGCCGCAATTTTGGGTTTAGCACTCGTTACGACGGACAATAACGTTGATTTACCAACCGATGGAAAACCAACGAGACCGACATCAGCCAACACTTTTAATTCCATTCGGATGGTTAATTCAATGCCGGGTTCCCCATTTTCAGCAATTTCTGGAGCCGGGTTCTTCGGACTGGCAAAATGAATATTGCCCCGGCCACCCCGGCCACCTTTAGCAATCACTAATTTTTGATTCTTTTCAGTAATATCACCAATCAACTCACCAGTGTCGGCATCAGTAACGACCGTCCCGAGTGGCACATTGATAATCTTATCTTTGGCGGAACGACCAGTCATCTGCTTAATCATCCCGTTGCCACCGTTATCGGCTTTAAATTTACGCGTATAGCGGAAATCCATCAAAGTCCGCAACCCTTCATCGGCTTGCAAAACAATACTCCCACCGCGACCGCCGTCACCGCCGGCTGGGCCACCGTTCGGCACGAACTTTTCACGCCGGAAAGCCACCATGCCGTTACCACCGTTACCGGCTTTCACGTCTACTTTAACTTGATCAACAAACATGTTTTTTCTCCTGTTTCTTCTATATTATTTATCTACGAAATGGTTCGTGCGAAATTAGATACCTGACCTAGTATACAAATGTTGAGCGACCACGTCAAAGTATCCGCCGGTATTACTGGTTCTTTCGTTGGTTTTTGTGACCTGAGATTTATTGTTTGATTGCCGCTCGTCGGGACTAGGTTGTGCGCCGTGGGGCAGACCTGGGGCCAAAGTGCGGTCCCCAGGGCGCTTTTAATCCCGGCGATAACCCACTGCCGATCTTAAAAGACGGCCCCAAAGAGTGGTCGGACAGCCCCCCGACCACTCTTTGCGACACGGCGCGCAACCTAGTCCCGACGAGCTAAATAGTTTCTACTTGACAAAAAGCCCAGCCGATTCATTAAAACAATCAATAATTTCACTTAAACAGTCATGGATTTGACTGCATTCAATCATCCGATGACCGTTTTAGTCATCATGTGTGCTTAAAAACCATCAAAAGCGGTCAGTATTATGAATAGAAAGCAGTCCTTTTACCAATTCAAACGTCAAAAGAGAAATTTATTATCACATTGACCGGTTATTTACGCCCAATCATAACAGTAACCTCATCAAAATCCGTTATCCATTACTATGTAATCAACAATGTTGAGCCATAATCTCAACGCTTGAGCGTTTTCAAAATCATTAATGGTAACAAATCAATAAAATCCACCACTGTGTTAACCGTAAATCACACCTACTTCCCAAAATTGGCAATGATGCAATGCACAATAGTCGCTATTTATTATTTAACATCAATATAGCTGCTAGCTGACCGTAATGGAAGCCGCCATGCGGGTGGCGTTAACGGGATTGGGCTGTATCCCGTTTACACCACGGACGCCTTTTGAGACTTGGGTTGTAGGCTCAAAAGCGAGGTCCAAGACCGCCCCTCAGGCTTGGACCGGTCCCCATGGCGGCTGGAATTACGGTCAGCTGGCAGCGACAATCCCCCGCTTTACATGCTACCCTCAACTTTTTATGACGGGTTCAATGACAGATTATGAATTATTTTGACGTTTTTTTGAAGGTTTTTGTTGCGTTTTGATTGGTGAGCGTGTATATTATTCTTCGGAGGGATTTGAAAGTGCTTACAGAAGAACGTCAACAGTACATTTTAAATACGATCCGTTTCAAGGGCATTATTAAAATCAAGGACATTTGTTCGAAAACGAATTGTTCGGAATCGACGGCTCGCCGTGATTTGCAACAGTTGGAAGAACAAGGTGAACTGCTCCGCGTCCATGGGGGTGCGAAGTATATGAACTCGCTCCAAGAAGAACCAGCCATGAACGATAAAGTTTCCCGCAATGTGGACGCTAAAGACCGCATTGCGCAGCAAGCTGTTGCCAACATTCAAGTTGATGATGTCATCTACTTAGACGCCGGAACCTCGACGCTGGCGATGATTCATCACTTGAACCCCGGCTACAACTTGCGGGTCGTGACCAACGGTGTCGTCCACGCTTCGGCGTTGGCCGATATGGGCATCAAAACCTATTTACTTGGTGGCAATTTGAAAGGCACCACCAAAGCCGTCATCGGACCGGAAGCCGTTAAATCGTTACAGGAATATCGGTTCAATAAGGTTTTCTTGGGAATCAACGGTGTCCATCCGAAGTTTGGGTTAACCACCCCAGACCCCGACGAAGCGGTCGTGAAAAAAACCGCGATTGCGCAAAGTGAAGAAAGCTTCATTTTAGCCGATTACACTAAATTCGACCACGTTTCATTTGCACGGGTCGGCGATCTCGCGAGTGCGACGATCGTTACCGATCAGTTAACCCCAACTTTGGCCGAACAATATCAACCATTAACCACTATTCAGGAGGTAAAGTCATGATTTACACGATCACCGTCAATCCATCGATTGACTACGTGGTACAACTGCCCCACATGGAATTGGGCAGTGTCAATCGTCTCGCCCACACCGCTAATTTACCCGGCGGCAAAGGCATCAATGTTTCGCAAATCTTAAACGATTTGGAACAACCCAACGTCGCTTTAGGTTTCTTAGGTGGTTTCACCGGTACTTTCGTCAGTGACGCTTTAAAAGCAAAAGGCTTAACGAGTCACTTCACTGAAATTGCCGACAACACGCGCATCAACGTCAAAATTCATGCGGATGAAGAAACCGAATTAAATGGGGCGGGCCCCGATATTACCGCGGCCGAAGTTGACAAGTTCTATGAAGAACTCGCCAACTTAACCCCTGATGATGTTGTCGTGATGTCTGGGAGTTTGGCACCAAGCCTACCCGACACGTTCTACTACGACATTATTCAAAAAGTCAAAGCGGCGGGTGCTAATTTCGTCATTGACACCACTGGCGAAGCATTGAAAAAGACTTTACCAAGTAACCCCTTAGTCGTTAAACCAAACAATCACGAATTAGCGGCCTATTACGACACGACTTTCAACAGTCAAGCTGACATCATTGCGGCTGGCCAACGAATGTTAAGTGAAGGTGCGCAACACGTCTTGATTTCAATGGCTGGCGACGGTGGTCTCTTGATTACCCCAGACGATGTTTACTTCAGCCCAGCGCCTAAAGGTCACGTGATCAACTCCGTTGGGGCTGGTGATTCCATGATTGGTGGGTTCGTCGGGACTTTCGCTAAGACGCATGACGCCGTTGAAAGTTTCCGTTACGGTTTGGCTTGTGGTTCCGCAACCGCCTTCTCTGAAGACATTGCAACCCGTGCTAAAATCGATGAAATTTTGCCATTAATTAAGATTGAAAAATTAACAAACTAGCAATTCGGAAAGGACTGTATTAACAACATGGATATCCGCGAACTATTATTAAAAGATGTCATGATCATGGACATGCAAGCCACGACCAAGGACGAAGCCATTGATGAATTAGTTCATAAATATGCCGAACAAGGCGTTATTAATGACGAAGCCCTCTACAAACAAGACATCATCAAGCGTGAAGCTGAATCCACGACTGGGATTGGTGACGGTATCGCCATGCCCCATGCCAAAGACAAAGCCGTTCAACGCGCGACCGTCTTATTCGCAAAAAGTAAAGCGGGGGTTGATTTTAACGCCTTAGATGGTCAACCTGTCCACCTCTTCTTTATGATTGCGGCTCCTGAAGGTGCGAATAACACCCACTTGGCGGCCCTCGCCGCCCTCTCCAGCTTACTCATCGACCCTGAGTTGGTCGGCAAGTTGAAGAACGCGCAAACGCCAGACGAAGTCCAACAACTCTTCGCTGACGCCCAAGCTGCTAAAGAAGCAAAAGATGCTAAAGACGAAGCGGCGCGCGCTGAAAAAGCCGCCGCGGCGGCTCAAGCACCGGCTGACGAACAACGCCCTTACATTGTTGGGGTTACGGCTTGTCCGAATGGGATTGCCCACACTTACATGGCCGAAGCTGCGTTAATCAAGCAAGCTGAAGCGATGGGCGTTGACATCAAAATCGAAACGAACGGTTCTGAAGGGGTCAAACATTTATTGACTGCCGATGAAATCGCTCGGGCTAAAGGGGTCGTCATTGCGGCCGACAAGAAAGTCAAAATGGCCCGTTTCGATGGCAAACCATTAGTTAACCGCCCCGTTACTGACGGAATCAACAAATCTGAAGAATTAATCAGTGAAGTCTTAGACGGCAAAGCGCCCGTTTATCACGATGCTGACGGCGGTTCTGCCGACACTGACGAAGGCAGCAGCGCTAACGGCGGTGTTTGGAGTGAAATCTACAAAGACTTAATGAACGGGATTTCACACATGTTACCATTCGTTGTTGGTGGTGGGATTTTAATGGCCCTCTCGTTTGTCATCGAACAATTCGTTGGCGATAAGAGTTTAGCCTTCACCTTCTTCAACCAAGCTGGGAACATGGCCTTCGCCTTCATGGTACCCGTCTTAGCCGCTTACATTGCCGAATCAATCGGTGATCGCCCTGCCTTAATGCCTGGGTTCGTTGGTGGTTTCATGGCGACGGTTTACACCGGCGCTTACGGTGGTGCTTATACAGCTTCCATCGCAGCTAATGCCAAGAGTCCTGCTGGTTTCTTAGGTGGTTTAGTTGCTGGTTTCTTAGCTGGTTACATCACTGTTTGGATGAAGAAATGGACTAAGAACATGCCACAATCCCTTGAAGGGATGAAGCCAATGTTAATCTACCCTATCTTGGGCTTGTTAATCGTTGCCGCTTTAATGTTCTTCATCGTTAACCCAATCTTCTCAGTTATTAACCAATGGATTACCCACTTCTTGAACTCAATGGGTACTGGTAACGCCGTCCTCTTAGGGTTAGTCCTCGGTGGGATGATGTCTATCGATATGGGTGGTCCTTTCAACAAAGCCGCTTACGTGTTCGCTACCGGTGCCTTTACCGCTACGCAAGATGGGAACTTAATGGCCGCCGTTATGGCTGGTGGGATGGTCCCACCATTGGCAACCGCCATCGCCACGGCTTTCTGGCCAAAGAAGTTCACCGACGACGAACGCAAAGCTGGGATTTCTAACTGGTTACTTGGAATTTCCTTCATTACTGAAGGTGCAATTCCATTCGCCACAGCTGATCCATTGCACGTCATTGGTTCGAGTGTCGTTGGGGCGGCCATCGCTGGTGGTTTGACCCAATTATGGAACGTTTCCGTTCCCGCTCCTCATGGTGGTTTATGGGTAGCCTTACTCGCTACTAACATCTGGGGTTACGTTGGCGCAACGGTCATTGGGGCCGTGATCGCCGGGGTTATCTTAGGAATTTGGAAACCAGCTAAAAAAGCTTAATGACCATAAATACTAAAAAGATCGCGACTCAGTAATGAGTCGCGATCTTTTTTTGCCCTAATTTTTAGCCGGCTGGCAAAAATAACCCAATCTAGCGTTCAATCCAGTGGTTCAATGGTTATAATATAAATATAATTATTAGACGAAATGAGACGATTGTTTTGAAACTTACTTATCAACGTTGGGCCGGGCTCGCCGCGCTGTTAGCCCTTCTCACCCTCGCCGGTTGTCGGTCAGCAACCGCCACCACTAAACAGCCAAGTACCAAATCGACTTTGACGGCCATGGTCATCAGTGACGATCACGTCATTGCCCCCAGTTTGCATGACAACGGGACTGCTTTTAAAACGTACGCGGCCAACGATGCCGGCGCCGATTTAAAGTACAGTGCCACCATCTTTAAAGCGTTTATCGCCCAAGCACTGACGACGAAACCTGATATGGTCATCGTCAGTGGTGACATTACTAATAACGGTGAAAAAGCGAGTCATGAATACGTGGCGCAACAGTTGAAACGGCTCACCGCCCAACATATTCGCGTCTATGTCGTCCCCGGCAATCACGACATCAATAATCCGTTAACGCGGTCATTTAAAGGTAAGCATCAAGCCACTACTAGTGCAGTCAGCCCTAGTCAATTCAAACAAATTTACCAGCAAGCCGGCTATGGTCAGGCAGTTGAAAAAGATACGAGCTCCCTCAGCTATCTCGTTAAACCTGGCCAGCACACCTGGTTATTAATGCTCGACTCCGCCATCTACAAGAGTAATTACCAACAAGGTAGTTCCACGGTTGGTGGTGGCTTTACCGCGGGCACGCTGGACTGGATTGCGAAAATGGGCCGGGCTGCTAAAAAGGCGCACGCCACTTTGATTCCGGTCATGCATCACAATTTGATGGACCACACGAGTATCCATCAAGATTACACGATTGGCTACGCTGATGACGTCCGGGACACCTTTAGCAAGGCGAACTTGCGCCTGACTTTAAGCGGTCATATCCACGCCCAAAGTATTAAGCATCAGACCGTCAACCAAGTGCAGCTGACGGATATTGCTAGTGGTGCCCTGATTATGAGCCCCCACTATTATGGTACCTTGACGATTAATCAAAACTCGGGCCAAGCGCAGTATCACGCGACCCGCTTAAACGTCAGTGCCTATATCAAAAAGCAGCAAGGGGCAAAAGCGGCAGCGGCCTATCGCCAATACGACCATGCCGTCGTTTATGACGCTGGTTACAATGCCGCCATGAGCAGCCTATACGAAGACCGCTACGAAACGAAATATTCGACAGCTAAAATCAAGCTGTTATCTACTGGCATGGCACAAGCTAACCTGGCCATGTTCCGCGGGACGGCCCCCGCCCAAACTGAAGCGATTAAAGCCTGGCAGGCCATGCCTAAAAATACGCCCCTACGTCACTTCATTCTGCAAACTGAAGCCTTAAAAAACAATCTTGACTGGCACGGGCGCACTCGTTAACTAAAAACAGCCCGTCCCAGCAATGCATTTTGAAAATGCATTGCCGGGACGGGTTGTTTGTTATTGAAATCTTTATGTCGCACCTTTTTGATAATGCTTCGGCGTCACACCACCACCGGCTAACGAAAACTTAATCGTTTGCGCCACATTTTTAGCGATACCCAATTTTTGAATATCTTCAACCGGAGCGGCCGCAATCTTAGTCATTGACCCGAACTTCCGCAATAATTTATTGCGGGTTTTGGGACCAACCCCCGGAATTTCATCCAGCCGCGAACTGAGCGAATGCTTGGTATGCACTTGCCGATGAAATTCAATGGCAAAGCGATGGACTTCATCTTGAATCCGTTGCAACAAGTAGAACCCTTGACTCTTAGGGTCCAAATTCAAATGCGCATCACCAGCGGACTTTAACAAATCCGCCGTCTTATGATGGTCATTTTTCACCATCGCCGCGACCGGCGTATTTAGCCCTAATTCGTTTTCTAAGACATCTTTGGCGGCATCCAACTGAATGTCCCCACCATCCATTAGAATCAAATCTGGTAAGGCGGCGTGCTCTTTCAGCAAGCGCGTGTACCGTCGCCGAATCACTTCACGCGTCGAGGCCGCTTCATCGGCATGATCCACCGTCCGTAATTTATATTTACGATAAAGTTTTTTATTCGGCTGACCATCCGTAAAGACGACCATCGCCGAGACGAGGTCGGCCCCTTGAATATGCGAGTGGTCAAAGGCTTCAATTTTATGACCTTCAGGAATCCCCAAGGCGTCGGTGATTTCTTTCATGGCCCCCGTCGTCTTGCGTTCATCGAGTTCCAACAACCGGAACTTTTCTTCTAAGACGATGCGAGCGTTTTTTTCCGCCATGTCGAGCAAGTCCCGCTTCTGTCCGCGTTGCGGCGTCCGCACCGGGATTCCCAAAATATCACTGAGCACTTCTTTATCTAAGCCGTCAGGAACTAGGACTTCGCGTGGTAACACATTATTTTTACGATTGTAAAATTGCAAAATAAAACTGGTCATTTCTTCTTGGGCCGTCGAAACGATTGGGAACAACCGCTTTTCCCGTTTCATCAACCGCGCTTGCCGAATGAAGAAGACTTGAATCGACAACCAGCCCTTATCCAAATAAAAGTTGAATAAATCGCGCGGTGTATTATCATTGGAAATAATTTTTTGTTTTTCAACGGTCATTTCAATATACGTCAATTGATCACGTAATTCGGCCGCCCGTTCAAATTCCAAATCGGCGGCCGCCGTTTCCATCCGCTTATTGAGTTGTTTCTTAACCGTTTCCACATGACCGTTCAAAAAGGACTTGATGCGTTTAATTTGCGCATCGTATTCGGCCGTGGGCACCGTTTTAAAACAGGCGCCTAAGCATTGCCCCATATGATAATACAAGCACGGTCGATTTTGAAAGCCGTGACAGCGTCGTAATGGATAAACTTTTTGAATGAAGTTGACGGTTTCTTGCGCCGCATAAACGTTGGGATACGGGCCAAAGTAATAGCCCCCATCTTTGCGGACGTCACTCACAATCAAAATCTGCGGGTCCCGTTCGTTGGTAATTTTAATGTACGGATAACCGGTCCCCTTTTTTAACTTAATGTTGAAATAAGGTTGGTGTTTTTGAATCAGCGTGATTTCTAACAAGAAAGCTTCCTTGTCAGTCGACGTGACGATAAATTCAAAATCCGCGATCTCTGAAACTAAGCGCGCGGTTTTCCCGGTATGGCTACTCTTAAAGTATGACCGGACCCGGTTTTTCAAGTTCTTGGCTTTACCGACGTAAATAATCTGACTATTCAAATTTTTCATCAAATAGCAACCCGGTAAATCTGGTAATAACGCTAATTTATGTTCAATATGTGCCGATGCCATTGCGCGCCTTCCTTTCCTGATATAGCCTTATCAGTATACCGCCGGAAGTCAAGCGTGACAAGCAATCTGCCCGTTTGCATAAGGATAGTTATATAAAATAAGCGGCCCAGCAATATTGAGTCCGGTCACGATATCTTTAGCGTGAAAGTTTTCATAATTTCCTCAATTATAATTTTATTTATGTTATTTTTCCAAACCATTGCCAGGCACGAAGCAGCTGATATTTGCTGTTTTTTCGCTTTTATTGCCGATAACTATTGTATTTTCATTTTCAGAAGGCTATAACAGAAGTTGCAGCAAGTTTTTCATTCAAACATAGGGGGAGTCTTGAATTTGAAAGCAACCGCAATAATTACCTTAACCGCGGACGGTATCCGCAACCATTTTTATCACACTAAGGGTGAGCTTCAATGAGACGCAATAAAAAATTAGTCTTAACCGCTAGCATCATCTTACTAGTCGCTATCTTGGCCGTAATTACAGTCGCGGTAACTCATAAGACGGCGGCCGCCAAGCAACGCGCCATTGCGACTAGTCGCACCACGACCAAAAAACACGCTAAGGCGTCGGTCATGCGCACGCCCATTAACTGGCGCAAATCTTCAGAAACAGTTGCTTATCCAAGCGTCAAAAAATATCCGAACTTATGGATTCACGTTTCCTTGGAAAAACAACGGATGTACTTGATGAATAAACAGCACGTCTTATACACCATGTATGCTTCCACCGGGGTCCAAACCGCTGACCGTAAAACACCCCGTGGAACGTATCACGTTCAAGCCGAACGCGGGAAATATTTTTACAGTGCCTCGGTCAGCGAAGGCGCCTATTACTGGGTTTCCTGGCTGAATCACGGTGAATATTTATTCCACTCTACGCCGGTCGACGCTCAAGGTCACTTCATCAAATCAGACGCCGCCGATTTAGGCAAAAAGCCATCTTCACATGGTTGTGTCCATCTGAGCGTGGCCGACTCTAAATGGGTCTACGAAAACATTCGCTATGGTACCAAAGTGGTTATTAACTAAAAAATCAAAATAATTATATTCAAGGTGGGTACCAACGTAACTAATTACGGTGGTATCCACCTTTTATGTCGTGACAATTCATTGAGGACAAAACTCGCCCGATACTGACCGCAGTGCGCTAATATACTGAACTGGTTAACGTTTGAACGGTCACTAATCAATTTAGGAATTCTTACTCAACAATTAAAAACAGCCACAAAATACCGAGCATAATTTATAAGCAACATCAATAGTGCTATCTGCAAAAATAACCTCGCCTTATTATGATTTAAAAATCAATTTAGCTGCCGGCTGACCGTAATGGAAGCCGCCATGCGAGTGGCGTTAACGGGATTGGGCTGTATATCCCGTTTACACCACGGACGCCTTTTGAGACTTGTTCTTTATGCTCAAAAGCGAGGTCCAAGACCGCCCTTCAGGCTTGGACCGGTCCCCATGGCGGCTGGAATTACGGTCAGTCGGCAGCGGGAAGTATCCACATACCATCACTGACTCACCAGCTTTTAGATAGAATAAAGGACCACGCTGACAATGAGCGTGGTCCTTAGTGATTACATTAAAATCTTTGATAAGAAGTCTTTGGCCCGGTCCGTTTCAGGATGTGCAAAGAATTGTTCGGGGGTGTTGTTTTCTTGAATGTAGCCATCCGCCATGAACCAGATGCGGTCCCCAACGGATTTGGCAAAGCCCATTTCGTGGGTAACCACGACCATGGTCATACCTTCTTTGGCTAATTCTTGCATGATGTTCAAGACTTCACCGACCATTTCAGGATCCAAGGCCGAAGTTGGTTCATCAAACAACATCACTTTCGGGTCCATCGCCAAGGCCCGTGCAATGGCAACCCGTTGCGCTTGCCCACCGGACAAACTCGTTGGGAAGGCATCGGCGTGGTCGTCTAAGCCAACCCGTTGTAATAACTCATGGGCGCGCTTAGTGGCCGTGGCATCGTCGACATGTTTAACTTTCATCGGCGCTAACTTGATGTTTTCTAAGACCGTCATATTTGGGAATAAGTTAAAGCCTTGGAACACCATGCCCATCTTTTCCCGTAATTTGTTGACACTCTTTTGGTCCAACGTCGTCAAGTCTTGCCCTTCGAAGGCGACTTTCCCACTTGTTGGCGTTTCGAGCAAGTTCAAGCACCGAATAAAGGTACTCTTCCCACCACCGGAAGGACCGATGACCACGATAACTTGGCCAGGTTCAACTTTTTCGGTGATGTCTTTTAAGACGTGATTATCGCCGAAGCTTTTGGCTAAGGCACTAACTTCAATTACTGGTTTAGTCATGTTGCATCTTCCTTTCGAAGTGGTTCAAAATCCGTGATGCCGTGAAAGTCAAGATGAAGTACAAGACCATGATGACCACGATTGGGGCCACCCCACGGTAAGTGTCAGAACGGACGATGTTACTTTGATAGATCAATTCAGTAACCCCGATAATTGAGACGATTGAACTATCCTTGATCAAAGTAATAAATTCGTTCCCTAATGATGGCCAGATATTCTTCAATGCTTGTGGTAAGACCACGTAACGCATCGTTTCACCATTGGACATCCCTAAACTACGAGCAGCTTCAGTTTGACCAATGTTAACGGAATTAATCCCACCACGAATATATTCAGCAACATACGCCCCGGAGTTCAAGGAAATCGCAATAATCCCAGAAGTTAACGCTGGTAAATTGACAAAAATCCCTAAACCGAAGTAAACGAACATGACTTGAACCATCATTGGCGTTCCCCGAATGAATTCGACGTAGGCCGTTGAAATCCAACGTAATAAGTTTTTGAAGATGTTCCCTTTGGCCATCCGCGCTAAGGCTAATAAAATCCCAATGATGAACCCAAAGAAGACGGAACAAACGGTAATAATTAAAGTATATTCAATCCCGGTTAAGAACGCCTTCCAATAATGGAACATTGACGTATTAACCGTATTAGTCTTCAAATATTTCCCAGCTTTTGGCAAATATTCCTTTTTGACTAAGTTTTCTTTTTTAATCTTATCAACGGTCTTGTTGACTTTGTTAACTAAGCTAGTCGACCCTTTCCGGAAAGCAATCGCGGATTTGGTGGCTGAAGAACTCATACTAAAGCCCGCTGGAATTGCAGCTAATTGCTTGTTGTTAGCAACATAAGCTTCCGCAGATGGCTTTTCCATGGCAACCCCATCAATTTTATGACTTTGTAAGGCCAAAATTAAATCAGATTGGGAGGTCATCCCTTTAACACTCGTATTCTTAGTTTGGTTCTTGGCAGCATTGTATTGCGTTGTCCCCGTTTGAGCACCTAACGTACCGCCACCAAAGGAATCTTTGTTTTTGTATTTATTCTTATCCGTCTTGTTGATGACAATGTCATAACCACCTTGGTAATAAGCCTTAGTGAACGACACATTTTTCCGCCGCGCTGGCGTGGGGTTCATCCCAGAAATAATCATATCGATTTTCCCAGTTTGTAACGCCACTAACAATGAATCAAAGGACATTGATTTGACCTTTAACTTGACCCCAAGATCCTTGGCCACTTGTTGCCCAATATAAACATCCATCCCAACAATGGCACTCTTACCATTGACGGTCGCCTGGAATTCATATGGCGGGTAGTCTGGTGAAGTCCCCATCACCAAGACCCCTTTTTTCTGAATCTTTTCTAATGAATTATCTGCTGCTTGAGCCGATTGCGTATTCGTCTGCCCTAACGGCACGAACGTCAATACTAGCGCAACCACGATGACTAGCAACAACCCGATTTTTTTCTTCATAAGCGCGCTCCTTATTTTCTTTTTACAAGAATAGAGTATAGACGCATATGATTATTTATGCAAGTATTTTTGAAAAATCCTTTATTTTATGCATAAATAAGTGGATTATACAGTTTTTAAGCGCTTTATTTTGCATAAACAAGTTAATTCAAATTCAGTACAGCCGTTATTTCTTAACAAAATGATTATAAAATCACCCAATTTATCCAGTATTCTAATCTAATCAACAAATTTTACTCAGCCGACCCACACCACCACTAACCATCCTTCCCGCCTGTTCATAATTAAAGTCACGTTTAGCCCGGGGCCACTTGGTGGTGCGCCGTGTCGCAATAACTAGTCGGCGATTTTCCGACTAGTTATTGGGGCCGACTTTTTAGACCGGCAATGGGTTGTAGCCGGGCCAAAAAGCGCCCTGGCGACCGCCCTTTGGCGCCAGGTCTGCCCCACGGCGCATCACCAAGTGGCACCGGGCGGCTGACAAATTACTGACAAACCAAGAAAAATTTGCTATGATTAGCGGTAATCGAAAGGAATGATTGCATGAGTTTAAAAGTTCAACGTCAAGATAACTTAGACAAATTATTTGATAAGTTTGCGATTGGTCCGGATGACAAGGACAAGTTAACGACTAAGGCCGTCCAAGACACCATTGACGAACATGCCAACCGTACTGCTAAACAAAAACCAGCTAAAGACGACAAAAAATAGTCAAAAAAACGTGGTCACGAAATTAATCGTGACCACGTTTTTTAACGGACTTTAGCAAATCTTCGTCCCGATGGTTTGCATCTTTTCGCGACGTTCCGCTTCCGTTTCCGGACTAACGTCACGCCAATCAACAACAGACAACGCGCCATCTAACATGCCGCTATCATCCTTTAAAGCTAAGGCGTTGTGCCAGCGTGAAATATTGAGACCATTTCCTAAGAAGGTCGCATCAGCCGGCGCAGTCGCCATATCATACCCAGCGTTGTTTTCCAATGGCGTCGTGTAATCCGGATCAGCAGCATTTAAAATAACAAGTTGGAATTTATTTCCAATGGCACAACTCCCACCTAAACTCGAATATTTATTCGACCCGTCATCGACGGTCAAAATTACCCGACTCCCAGCAGGAATCTTATCTGCTAAATAAGCTTGCGCGTCATCTTTAATGTTAATCTTCATGATCCAGCACCCTTTCTCTTCTAACCAATTGTGCACAACTCTTTTCTACATGGTTAAATATAGCCCATTACTAAGTTAATTGCAATTAAGATGCTTACAAAAAGTTAATAGTTTACCAAATGGTCTGACTAGCGACGACATTAGCCCAACTGCCAACACTTAATAATAAATGCGTAGTAGCCCACTTGCAAAAATTCACGCTGAGCTCACACTACCAATAACTTTGAAGATTCTTTTCTCAAGTTGGCTGGCTCACAGCTAGTTTTAGGATTATCATCCATAACCAAAAACATCTAGCTACATTCGAATGTGCAGCTGGATGTTTTTAGTATATAAGCTGAATTTAGCAGGATTTTTCCATACATTGGTGAATCTACAACTAGCATCTCCGACCAACCAATTCTTAAAGCAAAATCAATTCAGTTGTGAGTCCGTAGCAATGGAAGTTGCCGTGCAAGTGGCGTTAGTGCGGCTGCTTTTGCCGGACTTACACCACCGACATCTTTGAAGATTGGTGAACTGTGCCAAGCTTCAAAGTGAGGTTCGAGACCGCTTTTTGGCTCGAACCGGTCGCCACGGCTACTGGAATTACTACGGACTCACAACGACAATTTCAAATTGACCAATCTTGATTGAAACCTAATCAAAGATTTCCTGATGTTGGCGGCGCATAAAGCCGAAGACAGCCAAACTAAAGAATAGTAGTCCGAATAAGCCGACCATCGCTAATTGCCCCCAGAAGCGACTAGTAATTGTGCCATTTTGAAGTTGCTGCAACGCTTGTAAAATCCAATATTGAGGTGTGACCATGGCGACCTTTTGCATCACCGCGGGCATAACCGATAACTGGATTAAGCAGCCGGATAACAAGCTCGTCACCGTGATCAGCAACACTTGAATCCCATTGGCCATCCCCGTGCTTGGTGCTAAGACCCCAATGGCTAACGACCATAAAACCGCTAGCAGTCCAAACCAACACAAGACGGCAAACAGCGGTAAAATCCCCATGCCGACATCAATTTTAAAAACGCCAACCATCACGGTAATGGCTAAGCCAATTTCAACGACCATTGCTAACATCGCAAAGCCAGCGGTGCCAATGAAATAATTGGCGGGACTTAGCGGGGCGAGCATCGTCCGTTGATAAGTTTGATTACGCCGTTCACGTTGTAGACTCCGCGTGCCAAAAGTATTCGCTTGGTACAATAACATCATCAATAAAAAGCCAATAATTTGGATGGTCAGCGTATGGGCCGAGGCTTGCTGGTCGATTTGCTTAATTTTCAAGGTCGGCGTTTGTTGTTGCAACGTCTGGCCGACTTGCTGCAAATCCGCGGTTTTATTAGTCATCGCCTGCAGTTGCAACACATTGACCGCCGCCGCTTTGACCATATTTTTAACGGTCGTTAATAACGCGCCATGTTGAATCGAGGCGACCGTCACAGCGGGGTGCTGACCGTTCGTAATTTGTCGCTGATAGCCCGCCGGAATCGTCACGATGGCGGTGACCGATTGCTGCACTAAAGCTTGTTGCTGGGTCTTTTTAGTCGTCAACGTTTGGACCGTCACCCGCCGTCGTAAATTCGTGGCCAGTAAACGACTAGCCGCACTATCATCGTGGTCAACCACGCCGACTGTCAACGTATTTTGCGTCGTCGATGTTGAGGTGTATAAATACAACCCGACACTCAAAAATGGAATGGCTAATAAAAAGAGCACTTGCCATGGATGGTTCTTCCACATGATAATTCGTTCACGAATTAACCATAAACTTGCTTGCATTTAAAACACCTCCCGTCGCCGCATGACCACATTGATAAGACCTAGTAATCCGGCGGTCACACTTAAACTCAACCAAACGCCCGACCAATTCAACGGATTACTCGTCCACAGCGCTGAACGCAATGGCCCCATCACCCACCCAAGTGGTGAAAAAGCCATCATCGTCGTACTCGTTGGAAAGTAACCACCACCAAGAAACGCCACTAATTGAATCACAATTTGCATAACACCTTCACCTAATTGCGCGGCAACCGTTTCTAATGCTAAGCCCAGTACTAAAAACAAGGCCATTAAGCTGGCGAAGTTGGCAAACGCGAATGGTAAGGCGCGTAGCCATGGCATCTGAAAGAGCCCGGCCGTAATGCCCATCAAGACTGCAATAACGAGTAAGCCATACAGCAGATGTCCAGCCACCGTCGCATTTAAGAGCTGGCCTTTCGAAATTGGTGTGAGCAATTCACGGGCCAAAGTCTGTTGTCGCCGGGCTTTGCCGAACATGTCTAACCCAATTTCAGCAAAATACAACATGAACATCCCCATCATCGCTAACGCATAATATTGAAATGAGGTCGCGGATCGTTGCACTTGGGCCCGATTGACGGTGACCAACTCGGCTGACTTAACCGTCACAATCGGCCGTTGATAATGAATGGCCGTTTTGACTAAGCCTAACGTTTGTGCCAGCTCAGCTAACGTCCCCTTCAACAGTGCATTTTGATAGTCATTCAAGTTTTTAGCCGTGGCCACTTGGATGTGCGCTTGTTCAATGGTCACGGCCGCCGTATTCGCGTGATTACGCACATACGCCTGGGCCACTTTTGTTGAAGCACGCGGCGTAAAGTCGAGATGAGCCACTTTGGTTTTTGTTACCAATTGCTTGACGAGCTTAGCCTGTTGCGCATCTTTGACCACATATTGGACATGTACCGGATTAACGGTCGCATCGAGTTGCGTCGCAAAGACACTTTGCAACACGAGACCTAAAATGACCATTAAACTCACCGGCATGATCAAGAAATAAATATAATTTGATTTTAGCCGCAAATCTTGTAATAAAATGCGCTTAATCACTGTTATCATCTTGTTCACCCCTAATCGCGCAAATTGCGCCCGGTCAAGTTTAAAAAGACCGTCTCTAAATCAAGTTTCGGTTGGTCGATACTGTCGACGGCGACCCCTTGATCAATCAACGTCATTAAGACTTGATTCAGCGGATTGCTGGCAACATCCAAGACTAATTGCAGATTTTGCTCGTGCAGCGTCGCTTGTTGCACGCCGGCAATCGCCGTAATGGCCGCTAATTCAAGCTGGTCGGCGTGATTGACGACAATCGTCACTTGCTTGGCATCCGTCACGAGATTGACTAATTCGGCCTCCGTCCCATGCGCAATGACTTGCCCATGGTCAATAATGACGATGTTATCCGCCAGCCGCTCCACTTCTTCCATATAGTGACTCGTATACACCACGGTCATCCCATTGGCCCGCATTTTTTCAATCGCCGTCAAAATATAGTTACGTGATTGTGGGTCGATACCGACAGTGGGTTCATCCATAAACAACAAATCCGGTTGATGGACAATCGCCATCGCAATATTCAACCGCCGTTGCATCCCACCGGAAAAAGTTGCCGGCCGCTGGTTTGCATGGTCAGTCAAGTCAACTACCGCTAACGCCCGGGTAACAGCGGTTTTTAAGGCCGTACCGCGTAAGCCATACAAGCCGCCAAAATAGCGCACGTTTTCGGCCGCTGATAAATCATCAAAAATAGCCAATTCTTGTGGTACCACGCCAAATCGGCGGCGAATCGCGGTATTGGTCGGAGTTAAGTTTTCACCAAACAATTCCACCCGACCGCTCGTTTTATTCAATAACCCAGTAATCATATTGATCGTGGTACTTTTGCCAGCACCATTCGGCCCCAACAGGCCTAAAACCGTGCCCGGCGCGACCGTAAAACTCACATTGTCGACCGCAACTTGTGTGCCAAATTTTTTCGTTAAGCCCGTCACGACTAATCCAGTTGTCATCTTGACGTCCCCCTCTGATTTAATGATTTAATTGTATAAAAAAACGGAATTGCCACCCAGTGCAATTCCTCATTAATTAGACGTGAGATTTCTCATGTATGACGGGGCAACTTAGTCGTGACCGTAAAACCACTCGCACCATCAACGAGCACTTGACCACCTATGTTAGCCGTGCGGTCGACCATCCCAGTTAAGCCTAACCCCGGATGATAATGCGGCGCGCCTTGGCCGTCATTGTGGACCGTCAAGCGAATAAATTGCGGGTAAACCCGCAACGTCGCCGTAACCGTGCGGGCGTCCGCATACTTTAACGTATTGGTCAAAATCTCTTGTAAATTCGCTGCCAATACTTGCCACTGCGCCGGTGCGATCGCCGTCAAGTCGCCACTATATTGTAAATTAGTCTGAATTTGATAGGCATCGGTAAACCGTTGCAAGGTGCCCTGCAACTGGTCAACATTGACCGTTTCGCGTGCTAATTGCTCGGTGTGCAAAATCTGCCGAATGTTTTCGATACCAGCCCGCACGACCGTGGTGGCTTGGTCTAGTAGCTGTTCACCCTGCTGGGCATCGGTACGGTAACTAATTTTAGCTGCTTGTAGTTGCATCAAGCTCCCCGTCAGCTGATGTCCCAGTTCGTCATGAATTTCATGGACTAGCCGTTGTCGCTCGGTAGCGGTCGCTTGCGCTTCACGCGCCGCTGCATTGACGACGCCTTGTTGAAACAGCGCGGTATAATGATTTTTAGCAACGCGCAGTGCGTCGAGCTGGGCTAACAATTTCGCACGCTGTTGGCGTTGCCGATAATTATTCCAGGCTAAGGCCGCCACCGCCAAGCTCCAACCGACATACCACAGCCGCATCGGCGTTGATAAGCCGCCAACACCTAGTAATGTGACCACGGTAAAACTACCCCCGAGCCACCAACGACTAGGTGCTAACGTCATTAAACTCCAGGCAGCTAACGGCAATAACCACCAATTCAGCGAATTGATGACGCTCAGCCCAATTTGAATCATCAACAGGCCCCCACCTAGCCACCAATGGTAGCGGGGCCAACTTAACATCCCCAATTGACCACTAATGAAGAGCAAGCCACTCGCTAATAGCCAGGCAAGCGGCCGAACCGCCTGTTGCTGAATGGCAATACTGATCAAGGCCACCAACGTTGCAACACTAATGATTAGCCGGTTAACAGTCATCACGGTGCACCTGTCCCGTTAAATAATAAATGGCGAGTTGGGTGCGATGACTCAAGTCTAATTTGTGTAAAATCGTCGACAGACTGTTATTGACAGTCCCTTCACTTAAAAACAAGGTTTGCGAAATTTGCTTATTCGTCAGCCCTTGCGCCACCAGTTGTGTCAACTCCTGTTCTCGGGCCGTCAACGCTGATAAGTCGGCGGTCACCGGATGCCGGGTAAGTTGTTGGGCCGCCTTGGTCATCACTGGCGCCGACAACACACTTTGCTGCTGATCAACCGCTTTGATGCCCGCAATGATCTGGTCAGGAGGGGTCGTTTTGAGCAAATAGCCCGCGGCCCCATTTTGAATGCCCTGCACGATATAATCGTCCTCATCAAAGGTCGTTAAAATAATGACTTTCAGTCCCGGTATTTGCACCAGAGTTTTCGTCGCTGTCACCCCGTCCATGCCGGGTAGCCGCACGTCCATCAAAACCACGTCAACCGGTTGATTTTGACAATACTGAATCGCCGCGGGCGCGTCGGCAAACATGCCGACTACCGTAATATCGGCATCGTTATTCAAAATAATTTGTAAGCCACTCGTAATCAGCTGGCTGTCGTCCACTAACAGTGTCTTAATCATACCGTTCCCTCAGTTTCATCTGTCACTTGCCAAAACAACGTGTTCAAGTCCGTCCCCAATGCCGTGGCAATCCCAATGCACAACTGTAAGGTCGGATTATACTTTTGATTTTCAATTAAATTAATCGTCTGCCGGGTCACACCGACTTGACGCCCTAATTGTAATTGTGACCAGCCCGCTGCCAATCGATATTGCCGTACGCGATTCATAAGCACCCCTTCTTATTGCGCTACTAAAACAATCCCTTAGCGTAATTTTCGCTAATCAGTCCACCAGGTAGCCACTACCCACCCCGATGGTCACGAGAAATTATTATCTCAGCCGCTTACCAAGTCTAGTATTACGAGTACCGTGGTAACTGTCAATCATTTATAGTCCGCTGGTAAAGCCAATTAACTTGCAATTGACCAACATTTCATGGTAATCAGCTTTGAATATCGCCATTACCGCGGTTTCAAGCGACTACTTTTAGCCGTATAATCACGCTCGGCACGGTTCCAAGATGGAAAAGAAGACTGACCGTGGCACAAGCCGTGACGAGTTCCGCCGCTGCCCCGTTAGAAAAAGCCATTAATCCGAGTAATAGCGCAATAATGTCAGCGGGCACGACTAAGGCACACCGCAGCACTGCCGTATGCACGACATGTTGATATTCTTGATCATCCGCAACCTCGATAGTTTGGGTAAAACCTTGCCGTTGATAGACGCGGCGATTAAAAATCGACGGTAAACTCGCGGTAAACCACAAAAACATCGTTGTCAAACTCACCGGCCACGCTAAGTGCGTTTGCATTTGACTGTCCGACCATAAACTAATTAATAATGCGATGGAAAACAGCACCCGCAACATGGCGGCCGAAAAAGCCAACTGCTGATTGCGCATTTGTTGTTCCCGTTCATCTAGCCCGGCCTTATAATCATAATCGGCCATCATCGTAATTAACCAAAGTTGCCACCGTTGCATCTTGATTCCCCCATTTGCATATTCATCAGTGTCATATATATCTTACATCCAGAGTATATAACACGTTCTCGCCGAACACAATCAAAAATTGGCAGCAAAAAAGCCAGTGGTAACCGTCCCCACCGACTAATCTTTGAATTATTGATGTTGCCGTTCACCCGGCATAATTAAGAAGATGGCTGCTAATAAAGCAATTAGCAACAATCCGGTCCCAACTAACAACGCGTGTTGAAACCCAATCACTTGAGACTTAAACAGACTTTGAGTCGTCACCAAAATTGATAACCCCACCGAGCCACCGATTTGATGCATGACATTCACGACTCCCGAAGCGGCGCCAGCATCAGCGCCTTGCGTGTGAGCGACCCCCGCTGCCGTAAATGGACTGAGCGCTAGCCCTTGACCAAGACCAATTACGACCATCGGTAACGCAATCCCGAGCCAGTACCCGGTCGCTGGTGTGAAACGACTCATCCAAAACATACCAACTAAGGTTAATCCGATACCCATTACTAGCAAGCCCCCGTTGCCCCACTTAGCGGTTAAACGAGCGACTTGTAGGGCTACGATGAAGTTCACGATAGTCAACGGGAAGAAGGCGACTCCAGCCATTAAAGCACTGAAACCAAGTTGATTTTGCATTAATTGCGGTGTAATGAACCAAAAGCCGAGCATCGCTCCTAAATACAAGAATCGGCCTAAGTACGCCCCAATCCGCTCACGGTCGGTGAACAAGCGTAACGGCATAATCGGCGCGTCACTACGTTTTTCTTGATAAATGAAAACCGCTAAGAATAAGACGGCGATGACGAAGGCTGGTAGTTGGGCCCAAGTGCCCACAATGCTATAAACCAACGCACTCATCCCAATTAATGATGTCAAGGTTCCGAACCAATCCAATTGTCCGCTTTGACCAGCATCAGCAACTAAATGCCGCCGTGACAAGTAGAACATCCAAATACTGATGGGCACATTGATGAAAAAGCCGGCCCGCCAAGTTAACAGGCTCGCAAACACCCCACCAATCACCAAACTCACACTAGCGCCGATGCCGGCCATCGCACCATAATAAGCAATCGCCCGCACGCGGGCTGGACCGGTATACGTATCCATCAAAATGGCTAACGTCGTGGGCGCCAAGATGGCTGAACCAACGCCTTGAAAAGCCCGGGCGGCAATAATCATTGGCGCATTGATGGCCGCGCCGACTAATAAGGAACCTAACCCGAAGATCACCAAACCAACTTCAAAGACCCGCCGCCGACCAAATAAATCCCCCGCGCGGCCTCCCAATAATAAGAACCCGCCAAACGTCAGTGAATAGGCGCTGCTGACCCATGATAAGGTCTGCTGATTCAAACTCAAATCTTGCGCAATTTTGACGGTCCCCGTAAAAATAATCGAATTGTCTAACAAAATCATGAAATAGCTGAATAAGATAATTAATAAAATCCAATCCCAGCGTTTTGCTTTGTTCATTGTTAAATACCTCTTTCTTTCAAGTGAATAAAAGTAGTTTAGACCTTCATCTGCACTTCAAGGCAAGCGAAAAAAGCACTTTTTTTCAAAAAAAACGCCGATTTTTCAATCGACGTTAACAATTATTCCATTTTGTCGACATGCTGCCGTTCTAAGGCCCGTAATTCTTCCTCAGTCGTCACCATGTGATCATAAAAATGATTCAATTTATAATTCAGGTGATCAATCGCCGCCTGTAAGTCATCGCGTTTTTCTTCCATCACGGCTAACTGTGCTTGTAACAACGCCTTTTGTTCCTTAGTATTGTCTTCCTGCGCATCGAACAATTCAATATAGCGCCGTAAACTCTCAATACTCATCCCGGCCGCCCGCATTTGGGTGACAAAGCGAATGCGGCGTAAAATACGCTCATCAATATCGCGGTTACCGACTTCGGTCCGGTCAATTGGTGGAATCAACGACTCTTTTTCATAATACCGAATGGCCGCGGACGAGACCCCCGTTTGCGTGCTGGCTTCTTTAATATTCATGCCAAAACCTCCTAGTAAACTGGCCGGTCTTCACCTTGGGTCGCCGGATCCGCAATCCCAATACTATCGCGATTATACTTGCTAGGGTCCGCAATAAGTTGCAACACCACGTCAGCAATGCTTTGACGCGAACCAGACACGCCGTTGTAGGTTTCTGTCTTAGTCGTCACCACATATTGGACTTCATCGCGGTCATTCAACCACGGTAACCGCAACGTCGTATAATCCAAGCCAGATGCTGCTAATAACTCATCCGACTTACGGGCAGGGGCCATGCCCCCACCAATCATTTCCGCATTCCAGCGGCCAAATTCTCCAGGAACCTCGTTGTATAAGCCGAGTACATTCGTAAATAACACCCGTTGCACATCGTGAGCTTGCATACCCGCAATGACATTATTGGTTAAACGATTTTTCGTATCATGGCCAACGACGGCCACAAACACGATATCTTGCCCGGCAATCGCCGCATCAACGGCCTGCGCATCAGTAATATCACCATCAACTAATGTCACCCGTGCTTGATGTGCCAAATCATTCAACCGACTGGCTTGCCGCAAAAACAACGTTAATTCAACATCTTTAAAAGCGGATTCGTTTAAAATACGTTGTTCGACTAACCGGGCAATTTGCCCATTTGCTGCTAAAATTAGAACTTTTTTACTCATTTATAAAAACTCCTTTGTCTGTTGTAACCAGTGCTTAAAAGCGCCAGTTGTATTTTCTAAATTAATATCATGAATCGTGTAGTTCGGTAAGATCTGCGTACTGTTAGGGGTCAAACGTTGTAGGACCGTTTGGGTATCACCTGCGCCATAACCGGCATTGGTCGAAAACGAGGCGACCGCCTTATTGGCCAGCTGGCTCCCGGCCACTTGTAAAAAGCGCCGCATCGGATTAGCTGGGGTCATCGCCCAAATCGGATGCCCCAACAAAATCAGCTGATATTGCCGTAAATCTGGCAAATCTGTCAGCCGTAATTCCGGCCAAGTCGCTGCTTCGCGTTCCGCCGTTGCCCGACTCACACTAGCCGCATAATTGGCCGGATAAGGATTTTGAACAACCAGTTCATATTCATCAGCACCTAACGTCTGTGCCGCTAATTGTGCTTGTGCTTCGGTATTACCACTCCGCGAAAAATAAATCACTAACGTCGTGGCAGCCGGCGTCAAGCGTCGCACCGGCATCTGATTTTGATTCGTGTCAGCCCCATCCGAACGGGCCCCACGACCTTTTGGTAACGTCATTTGAACACCTACTTTCCAACTCAATGACCATACTTTAAACCTTAAAGCGCACTTCAAGGCAAGCTGAAAGTTCAAAAAAATGCCTTTTATTTTTAAACGATGCTTTTAGTCCGTCGCCTCACCGCCAGTGCACCGGTTGCACGAATTGCTTGGGTTTATCATGGGACAAAAATTTTCACTGACATTTTAAAATCTTTTCTGTTAAGCTAATCAAGCAAACAGCAGCATTCTTGAGCGCTCAGGTCTACCACTGTTTATTTAATGACGTCAAAATAGGAGAAATCATGAAATCTGAACAAGTTTTAACTACTGCCAGCGTCCCCGTGTCACATCCCAGATTGATTCTGTTAGGTTTGATGCTGGGCTCGTTTGTCGGCATGTTTTCAGAAACAGCGCTCAATATTGCCTTACCTTCGTTGATGCAAGCCTTTTCAATTTCACAAAGTACGGTTCAATGGCTCATCACCGGTTATATGCTCATCATCGGAATTTGCATGCCAATGACCAGCTTATTGACCCGCTGGCGCTCAACTAAACAAATCATTGCCTTTGCGCTGAGTACCTTCATTGTGGGCGCATTAATTTCGGCGCTTGGTCCAAATTTCACGATGGTCTTGCTCGGTCGGATGATTCAAGGCGTTGGGACCGGTTTAATTTTACCAATGATGTTTTCAATTGCGATGCAAATCTTTCCCGCCCATAAATTAGGCACGGTTATGGGGTTAGCCTCACTGGTAATCATGTTAGCCCCCGTGTTAGGACCGACTGTGACCGGACTGATACTGTCAATTGCCTCTTGGCGACTGATTTTTTGGCTATTTATTCCAGTACTCATAATTGCGTTGCTATTATGTACTTTGACCATGGAAAATATTTACGAGCAGACTCATATCCCAATCGATTGGTGGTCCATCATCGCTTCGGCCATCGGGTTTAGTGGCATTGTCATCGGCTCATCGCTAGCTGCCAAATACGGCTGGCTTGCTAGCAGAGTATTAGTAACGCTGATTATCGGTATTGTCATGCTCGGAACCTACGCGCACCGACAACTCCAATCGCCCCGGCCCATGCTGGACTTACGCGTTTTTGCTAAGCGGCCATTCACGCTTGGCACAATCTTAGTGATGCTCGACTTTGGGGTGATTCTCGCAACCATGTATTTACTGCCATTGTATTTACGCAATGGTTTAGGCTTACCGGTTGCTCTCACTGGCTTAGTCATGCTACCTGGGGGTGTCGCCAATGCAATTACCGCGGCCATTGCCGGCCGACTTTATGATACTCATGGGGCCAAATGGTTAACCCGTGGCGGATTTTTGTTAATTCTAATCGGCGTATTCATACTACTCTCGGCGAATACGCATAGTACCATCAGTCACGTCATCATCGGGCACATCACGATTTTGACAGGGGCTCAACTTGTATCATCGTCGGCGCCCTCGCCACTGCGATTGCCACAAGTTTGATGGCCAAGCAAAACCAATTCATGGCCGGTATCCACGCTGGCTTTTGGTTTATTGGCTTGCTGGCAGTCATCGGCTTGGTACTGGCTTTGATGATCCAAAATCCTAGCAAAGCAACATTTTCAAAATAATTTATCCGATCCCAGCGATGCGTAATTCGCTGGGATTTTCTGCTATTGAGAGCTGTGGTTAATTTAAAGGTGACTAGCTAACACAACTACTAGTGCGCCTTTTATGCCGGCAATAGAACGAATTAGGAAGTTATTGAAACAAGTACGTGTGCCATAACTCTGTTCAACTGAGTAGGCACCGTCACATTTTGCCAACGCGCATTTCAAGTAGAAACCCATTTTTATAAAATTTGTTATAAATAAAAAATCACACCTAAATTTGAGTTCTAGGGCTCGCTTTTAGGTGTGATTTATATTTTGATATACTTCATAAATATGTGAGGTGGCGTAACTTAATCAAAACTGATCAAATTACCAACCGCCACGCTAATAGTCAGCACCGCTGAACTAGCGGCCCACTATCCGACATATCGCTTAGCCTTTTTTACCGTTAGGGTATTTTTGGTTAAGTTTGGCGATATTTTGTTGGGCAACTTCATCAAAAGGAATATCAGCCCATTCAGCAACTTGGGAAAGATACCATAACACGTCACCCATTTGCTTGGTGAGTTGGTCCTTATTCAAGCTTTCACCATGGAAGGTGTATTTCTTAACTAAATCGATGACTTGTCCAGATTCTGAAGCTAAGCCCAATGACAAGTTCGTTAATACTTGTTCATTCCCATAAAGGGTCCGATTTGCTAAGGATTGATATTCGTTAAATTCCAATGTTATTTGCCCCCTACTGTATGTGCTTCAATCCATTGCCAAACGGCGTCCTTACCTTCCTTAGTCTTGGCAGAAAAGGCGATAAAGTCATCGTTGGCTTGGAAATTCAAAGTCTTTTTTATTAAGCTTTCTTGCTTATTCCACTTACCGCGTGGAATTTTGTCACTCTTAGTTGCCACGACCAGTAATGGCATGTGGTAATACCGCATCCATTCGTACATCGCCACATCATCTTTGGTAGGAGCGTGCCGAGCGTCCACTAAAATAATGACGCCACGCAAGGTATCTCGGCTCGTTAAATAAGTTTCGATCATTTGGCCCCACTTTTCGCGGTCCTTTTTCGAAACTTTCGCATAACCATAACCTGGCACGTCGACAAAATACAGCTGTTCTTCCACCTTGTAAAAGTTCAAGGTTTGCGTTTTGCCCGGCTGACTCGACGTCCGCGCATAGCTATTACGATTGATCAACACGTTAATAAGTGACGATTTACCAACATTGGAACGACCCGCTAACCCAATTTCAGGATACCCCGTCGTTGGGTATTGGCTTGGCGCCACGGCGCTCATCACTAGTTCGACGTTATGCACTTCCATCTAAATAACTCCCTCTTAATCATATAGTCTTTGTCCATTCTAACACACTTGCCAATCATAACTAGCGGTGTAAAATGATGCAAACAGCACACAGGACCGCGATAAACTTACGCCACCGCGGCCCTGAATTGCCACTAAATAATTTTTAGTTTTTTATGATGCTTTTTGATCTTCTAACACTAATTCAGGTTCGGCATGATCTTCAACCGTCGCCTGATTAATGATAACTTTTTTGACATCATTACGACTTGGAATATCAAACATGATATCACGCATCGTATCTTCAATAATTGACCGCAAACCCCGGGCACCGGTATTACGAGCTAAAGCTTCTTGGGCAATCGCGCGCAAGGCGTCATCCTTGAAATCAAGTTCCGCGCCATCTAAAGCGATTAAGCGTTGATATTGTTTAACTAAAGCATTCTTTGGTTCGGTTAAAATCCGTACCAAATCGTCTTCCGTCAAACGTTCCAAGGCCGTCAAGATTGGTAACCGGCCGATGAATTCAGGAATTAACCCGAATTGTAACAAGTCTTCTGGAACCACTTGTTGCATCAAGCTCTTCGAGTCATCTAAGACGGCATTCTTACCATCAGTATCTGTCCCGAAGCCGATTGTCTTATCACCTAAGCGACGCCGGACAATATCTTCGATACCGTCAAAGGCCCCACCAACGATAAATAAGATGTTGGTTGTGTCAATTTGAATAAATTCTTGTTGGGGATGCTTCCGACCACCCTGCGGCGGCACATTAGCAATCGTGCCTTCCAAGATTTTAAGGAGGGCTTGTTGGACCCCTTCACCAGAAACGTCCCGGGTAATCGAAACGTTTTCGCTCTTCTTGGCGATCTTATCAATTTCATCAATGTAGATGATACCCTTTTCGGCACGTTCCACATCGTAATCCGCATTTTGTAAAAGTTTTAGCAAAATGTTTTCAACGTCTTCACCAACATAACCCGCTTCAGTTAAGGTCGTGGCATCCGCAATCGCAAATGGCACATCTAAAATCCGGGCTAAGCTTTGGGCTAAGAACGTCTTCCCTGAACCAGTTGGACCAACTAGGCTGATATTACTCTTTTGTAATTCAGGACCGTTGTTGTCTTCTTGGTCACTTTCAGTCATGGCTTTTACCCGCTTGTAGTGGTTATATACCGCTACTGATAAAGTGCGCTTGGCTTCATTTTGGCCGATAACATATTGGTCCAATTCGTCTACAATTTCCTTCGGCGTTGGAATATCCGTTAATTCGTGTGATTGTTCTTCACTAAATTCTTCATCGATAATTTCTTTACATAAATCGATGCATTCATTACAGATATAAACGCCGGGGCCGGCAACAATTTTCTTAACTTGATCTTGTGATTTACCACAAAATGAACAGTTAACTGGGCCGTTTGTCTCGGTATTTTCAAACATTCATTCTCACCTCATCGATGTATTTACATGGATTAATCATAACAGAAAACCGGTGCTAAAACCAGCATTGCCCCGGTTGCTTCGTCCATTACTATAACATGCAGACCGTAAAACTCGAAACGATTTGTCTATAAACTTACCAACACTCATCAAAACACGCGCGGCTAATAACTGACCATAACGCTAACCGCCATGCCGACCAGTCTTGACATCGCCAGCGGTCTCGGACTGATTTTTATAACTGCCACCTAATCGCATTGATGCAGATAAATAGCCGTCACCATTTTGAGTGACGACTATTTTTCGTGCTATTCGCATCAAAAGCCCGGCCGCAAGCCGCCTTCATCAAGCCGCCCGGGGTTATTTTTCCCACGGGTATTTGCCATTTTCATCTTTGGGCGTTTTGGCCATGAGACGTTCAGTCCCCTTGTCAATCCGTTTACGCGTCTTTTTGCGATGGCGATAACGCATAAAAATAACTAAGCCGCCGAGCACGAGATAAATAACGAGACGGATTGCCATTTTTAAACTACCGTAAATTGTGAGTAGTAGCATTTAGCTTAAACCTCCGAGGTGGCGTGTAAGAGTTTCTCCGGTAATGTCCATAAGTCTGAGCCATATTTACGACCATCCGACGACTTGATAATGACTAACGAGTCGTTCGGTAAGTCGTCAATGGCCGCTTGCACTGGCGCTAATTCCTGATAAAATCCGGTTTTGAGTTGTGGTTGCACCGCATCAACGAGTGGCTTGATGGCGTCGTCACGATAACCAATCAACGCATCGACGTGACTCGTTAACAGGGGGTCTTTAAACCGCAAATTATACGCGGCCGCATCTTCCCCTAAGTCTTCACCCGTTTCCATCACGAGCACTTTTTGACCAGCGTAAAATTGGCCCCGAGCTTTGAAGACTGAGATCACATTATTCACTGAATGTAACGTTGAGCCGTGGGTGTCATCGACAATCGTTACTTTACCATGGCTAGTTGGAATTTCATAAAATTTCAACTCACTATTGAGCGCTTCAAAATTCATAAATAAATTAGTGACGTCCGGTAATGGTAACCCGAGCGATTTAAGCGTTAAACATGCCGCTAATAAATCTAAAATGACCCCTTTACCGGGCATCGATAAGTTGGCGGTCACCGTTTCGCCGAGAATCGCCATCGTCACGGCGGTATGGTCACGGAAATCTTCCGTCTTGACGACATATGCATCGGCATGTTGATCTGCGTAACTGTAGGCATACAAATGGTCAGTATGTTGGTGCGCAACGTCAACTAAGTAGCGATACACCCGCGGTTCCATATCATAATTTAAAATGGCGCGGCCCGTCGCCGGCATCTCGTCAAAGATGCGCGATTTGCGTTCAGCTAAAAACATCAACGGATCGTCGACATTACTCAATTCCGCTAAATGGGCGCCACCAACTTGCGTAATAATGGCCGCATCGGCCGCATAGTAGCGCGCCGTCACGCCTTGCCGACCATCGCGGTTGTTCAAGGCGTTGATTGAGATTTCCGCCACTAAGTCGTCCGGATTTTGTAAAGTAGTTGCTAACAGTGGAATCACCACTTGGCGCACATTTTCATTACCAATATTAGTATTCACGTGGCGTTTTAACGCCCGCAATAATTCGACGGTCATTAAACGAGTCGTCGATTTACCAACGGAACCCGTAATCGCAATTACGTTGCCATCATAAAGCTGGCGACTGTAGCTCGCGGCTGCTTTATAAAACTCCCACGCGTTAGGCACGATGAATTGCGGTAACTCGTCTTTTAATTCAGGAATCGGGGTTTCGGTAATCAACAAACTGAGTTGCGCTTGATGCTGCCGCACCCAAGCGACTAAATCAAAACTATCACTGTATTGTTGCGCATGTAAGAATTGCCGCCGCTTGGCATTCAAATACACAAAGGCGCCATGACCATGCGTTTGTCTAAAATGCACTTGCTTATGCCCAAAACAGTCGACGATCAAATCCGTCGGCACTTGCGGATAAAACTTGCCGTCAAAGCGGCGAAAATCACGTTCATCTAATTTCATACTTCTCAAGCCTCCGAGTGCAAAAATTGTCAGTCTATTTATACCATAAACTATTACTGATGTCTAACAAAGGCAAACGCTAAAAAAGGTCGGCGAAAATCGTTAAATTTTCACCGACCTTTTAGCGATTCGTCACCGACTTACTGCTGGTTGGCCGCTAAATAGCGTTGCTCGTAAGCACGGCGCGCCGCCACCGCATCTTCAAAGTGCACAAACTGTTTGTTCAACAAGTACTGGCCTTTGTAATAGAAATGGGCGACCCACCGTTGATTACTTTTGTTCCAACTCACCCCAATCACCCCGCTCTTATTCCGTTTGGATTTAATTCGCGAAGGTAAATCAGTATGATGATTTTGAATCCCTAAGTTGCTGGAATGCCCCATGCTCGCCCGGGTTTTCGGATTATGCCGAATCACTTCGGCACTCTTTTCGCGCGCCCAGCAACCACAGCTTTTCACCTTGCCATGCCGTAATGCATAAGAATCCGCGACCGTCTGCCGGCCACAACGACACTGACACAACCACTGCGCATTGCCGTTCAGCGGGTTGCATGCCACTTTTTTCAGCACGGTCAAGCGCCCAAACGTCTGCTGTGTTAAATCAATTGCTCTCGTCATGAATGCTCACTTCCCTAGTTTATTCATGGCGTTTGCGGGTGACCAACCCGAAGCCGGCTAATAAGCTAGCTAATGATAAGCCCACCAATTCGGCTACGAGACTCGCCTGATGATTGTCATTAGTTTGTGGTAAGGTCTTCGCAGTTGCGGATGGCGCTGACTTAGTTGGTGTCGCCAAATCATTGCGACTCGTTTTGACCGGCGCTGCGAGTTTCCGCGGTGAAGCCTTCGTCGGCGTGATTAAATCATTTTGGCTCGTCTTGACCATCGTTGCTAGTTGCGGGTGCGAAACCGGCGTTTGACCGGCACTCGGCTTAGTTGCGGGCGTCGTTGGTTGACCAACAATCGGTTTAGTTGCCGGTGTCGTCGGTTGACCAGCACCCGGTTTAGTTGCGGGTGTCGTTGGTTGGCCAACGGGTTGGCCGACTTTTTGATAAACCAACGTTTGAGCATCATCTTGACTCGTCGCATTGACGGTCACCGCCGTCGTAGCAGATGTTTCCGCTGTGTAGCCGGTAATATTTGGCGCCTCAATGCTAGTAAAGGTAGTGCCCGTAACTGGTTGCCAAGCACTATACGTGGCGATTCCCGTCACTTTGTCAACGATGCCGGAACGACTAAATGTCAGTTGCCGGCTAGTCGCTGGTTGCAAGGTAGCACCTTGTTGATCTTGATAGTTAATCGTTTGGGTCACAACGCGGGTTAATTGCGCTGCATCGGTTACCGCGGTCTTGCCATGCACGAGGTAAACCGAATAGGCCGCAACTTGCCCTGCTTGTTGGAAGACTGCCCCATCAGTCGGGAACGTATCTTTCATTAAGACATAGCCAGCCGCCGTATACTGCGCAATCGTGGTGCCAGTTCGATAAGCGGTCGGTTCCGCAAACAATCCGGTTAACGTTTGGGTCTTCAAAACTTGATCATTCGTCGCATCAATATAAGTAACTGTCGCTTGTTCGGCATCAGCTTGGTACGCAACCGTTACTTGGGTGTCGGCATCATTGCCGGTGACCGACTGCGCGGCGACCGCAGTAGTCGCCGTATAACCGGTAACTTTAGGTGAGGTTACTTGCGCATACGTCCCCGTTGGTGTCTCGCTGCCAGCGACCGTCCAAGCCCCATAGGTCACCTGACCCGTGACATTATCAACGACAGCTGTCCGTTCAAAGGTCACCGTTTGCGTGACTGCTGGGACGTCCATATTCGTATAAGTGATGACGCGTTTAACTTGTTTCGTCAACGCTTGGGCATCCGTTCCAGCTGGATATTTTGGTCCCGTCGGATTATCCGGATCAATCGGGGTATTCGGCACACCAGGTTGATTCTCTGAAATGGCGGTAATTTGGTGACCCAAGTAGACGACATAATTAACTGGCTGACCATCCGTCGTGAACTGAATGTCCGTAGTCGGAATCGTGGATGTTACGAACCGATAACCAGCTGCAACATATTTGGCAATCGTTGGTTGGGCGGTATAAGAACTCGCCGTGCCAAAGTCACCGGTCACCGTTACCACGTCACCAAGTGCTTGATTAGTAGTCGTGTCAACAAAGGTGACCGTGGCCGTTTCTGAATTAGCCGTATATAAGACATTAATCGTCTGGTCGTCATCAGTTGGCAGCACCGTCGTATCCGCATTAACTAACTTTTGGGTGGTCGTGTAACCAGTTAACGTTGGTGACAGTACCGCCGAGTAAGTCCCGGTTTTAGCAGCGCTATCACGCGTCGTCCAAGTCGTATAAGTCACGGCCCCAGTCACTTCATCAATGGTCGCCGTCCGCGTAAAGGTCACCGTTTGCGTCGTCGCTGGCGCCGCAGTAGTGGCATCCGCATAACGATAATTAATCGTTCGTGTAATCGTCTTCGTCAAATCAGCGGCCGTCGTCCCGGTTGGATATTTAGGACCAGTCGGATTGTTCGCATCGATTGGTTGGCCAGGCGTTCCGGGAGTATCAACACTCACACTTGCCGTGGCATGGGCCAGCTTAATGAGATAAGCCGTCTCGACGCCATCTTGATTAAAGACGATTCCCGTTGCCGGTACGGTCGAACTAGCCAGTTGATAACCTGCTTGCACATATTTATCAATAGTCGCTTGCGGGCTATAAGGGCTCGTTTCACCATAGGTCCCAGTTAACGGAATTTTAGCAAGTTGTTGGTCGGTCGTGGTATCAATGAAGGTCACCGTCGCCGCTTCAGCATTCGCCGCATACGTCACCGTGACAGTCACTGCCGGACTGGTCACCGTTACTGGCGCGCTGGCGACTTGGGCTTGGTCCGCCGTGTATCCAGTAATGGTTGGTGAAACCACCGTCGCAAAATTTCCTTGAGCATCGCCAGCAGTCGTTTGCCAAGCGGTATACGTCACCACGCCCGTGACATCATCAATCGTCGCCGTGCGGTCAAACGTGACCGTTTGCAAAGCCGTGGCGGCTGCGGCGCCTTTAGTCGTATCCGCGTATTGATAATTAATCGTCCGCGTAACCGCCGTGGTCAATGATTCGGCCGCGGTGCCAGCGGGATATTTTGGTCCCGTGGGATTATCCGGATCAATCGGTTGGCCGGGCGTCCCGGGATGGTCGCTATCGACGGTCGTTAGATGATGCGATAACGTCACCGTATAGGCTTTGACGCTGCCATCTTCATCGAAGACAATCCCCGTGGTTGGCACATCCGAATGATCTAATTGGTAGCCAGCTGCTAAATAAGTCGCCAACGTCGTTTGTGGTGAATAAGTACTGGTCGATGCATACGCCCCGCTAATCGTCGTCGGGGTCCCCAACGTTTCACCAGTGGTCGCATCAGCAAACGTGATGGTGGCTGTTTCTAAATTAGGCGTATAAGTTACCGTCACGGTACTGTCAGGCGTATCTTCAGCAACTGTGGCCGCGGCAACACTAGTCTTATCGGCCGTATAACCAGTCACGCTTGGTGAAGTGACCGCCGCAAAGGTTCCTGTATCAGTCGTCCAAGCACCGTAAGTCACGGTACCGCTAACTTCATCAATCGTCGCCGTGCGCGTGAAGATGACATTTTGCGTCACCGCTGCCGAGACTGATTGACCCGTGGTGGCGTAAACATAATCAATCGTCCGTGTCCTAGTCGATTTAAGCGCAGATACCGCCGTACCGTCGGGATATTTTGGTCCATTGGGATTGGTCGCATCAATCGGTTCACCGGGAGTTCCCGGATGATCAACATCCACCGTCATGGTTTGATGCGTTAAGTTGACTTGATAACTTTGACTAGTGCCATCCGTCGTGTAACTAATCCCCGTACTAGGAATAGTTGAACTAACGAGTTGATAGCCCGCTTTTTCATAGTCGGTAATCGTGGTCGCAGCATTATAAGCATCCGTCGTTCCGTATTGACCACTCAACGCAATCGTCTTTAAGGTTTGTTGGGTCGTTTCGTCGAAATAAGTGACCGTCGCCTTTTCGGTGTTAGCCAAGTAGACGTACTTGACGACGCCACCCGTCCCACTTAACGTGCCATTCGCCGCCAAACCGGTATTGTCGCTCGCTAACGTATAACCCGTTTTTGGTAATGGGGTCGTCGTATAGCTTAAATAATCACTTGCGGTCGCGTCGGTATCATGACTCGCCGTCCCCGTCGCGGTCGCTACCGTGACGAGCTGGCCGGATGCATCCAAATAATCATAATCGTATTCGACAGTGACATCGCCAATCGTTAAAGTTCCGGGGACCACCGTAATGACATAATTCTTATCAACGGCATCGGTTTTATCATAAGTCGCGGTAACTGTCTGACTCCCAACCGTCGCCAAACCATCCGTCAAGGTATAATTTAACGTCTCGCCATTGACGGTCCCCGTTACGGTCGCCGTTAAGTTTTTAGTCGTCCCATCGACCCAGTAAGTTTGACTAGGAATTGTAATCGTCGCGGCCGCGGGTTCAATAGTCAATGTGCCATCAACGTAAGTGATTTGATAATTACTCGTTGCGGCCGTAGTCGTGCCGGTCATCGTATATGACCCCGCGTCCGTGTATGTAGTTGTCGCATCATCGGCTTTAGCAACCGCCTTGAAAGTTAAATTATCATAATTAGTCCCACTCGTCACTGTCGCCGTGGTTTCGTGAGCCTGACCATCATACGTTACGGTGGCATCGGCCGTGGTGACCGTTAATGGCGCCTGTTCAATGACCAGCGTGCCATCGGTTGACGTTACCGTATAATTTTTAGCTAAAATGGCGGCCTCATCCGCATCTAATACCGTCGCCGTCATCTCATAAGTCCCAGCATTCGTATAAGCTTGCGTGGTTTGGTCAGCTTGTGCGACGGCCGTAAAAGTTAAATCATCATAATTAGTCCCGTTCTTGACGCTGACCGTGGTCCCGTGCGCAGTACCATCGTAGACCACCGTGGTCGCATTCGCTTGAACGCTCAATGGCGCCTTATCAACCGTATAGGACGTGGTGATGGCCAAATTGTTATCCGCATCATAACCCACTAAAGTATAATTTTGACCAATCATATTTTGAAGCGCGGTAACCCCGTCGGCATTTAGCTTCACGGTGTAAGTGCCAGCATCTTGAATAGTTGTCAGATTACCAGCCGCATCAAAAATATCAAAGTCATCCGCCGTTAGTCCCATATCGCCTGCTTTAACGTTCAGATTTACCGCCACCAAGACTTTACCAGTGGCACTTTCCATAAAGACTTTTTCTTTTTGATAAGTAAACATATTTATCCCTGGCAAAAAGGACACTGCTTGCTTATTATACTGTTGTTCACCCCCGCCCACTACGATGGTATCGCTATTCACGGATTTGCCAAGTTGGATGGCGACCGGCGTCACGACAAATTCGAAACTATAAGTACCGGAAAAACTCGCATCCGTTGGCAAATATGAATATTGGTCAGTCGTAGCCGCAAAACTAGAATCTTGCAGCGCACTGCCTTTTTCCAATTCAGCTTTACCATCATCTGACAAGCTCAAGTTATACGTCCCAGCGTTTAAGGTTGCACTTAAATCGACGTTTGAAATATCGACTGTCGTTCCCGCCTCGTCCGTATAAGTTCCCACAAAGTCATCGTTCGGATCACCATATGAAAATAGCGCATACAACAAATTGACTTTATTGTCATTAACATCGTATAAATAATCGCCATTGGCATTCTTCGCATACATGGCAATATCCGGATCACCACTAGCCACCGTATAAGTGGGGCCACTAATAACGTTAGCGAGTTGGGACGTCGCTTTGATGAGCTCGTCATACGGAAAACTAATCGTACCGGTAGTTACAAATTCAACCGTATTCGTGGCGGTGGCTCGTAGTAAGCTTGCCCGCTTTTGCTTAGTAGCCACAACTGCCGCCATCGCAGTTTGAGCCGTCGTTAACGCCAGCGGAGTCGTGGTCGTTTGTAATGACGTGGTCGTCGCATCCACACTGTCAGTCGTCATCGAAGCATCAACGGTGACCGTTGCCGGGTTAGCTTGACGATCGTCAGTAATTTGATTATTAGTAGCTTGATTATCAGTCGTGGCCGCACTCACAACCGGAGTTGCCACCGTACTGGTCGTCGAGCCACTACTTGTTACTGTGGCTTCCGGCTTGGTCGTGCTACTGCTACTCGTAGTGCTAGCGGTTACCTCGGTGCTAGCTTGGCTACTACTACTAGTCGCACTGGTCGGGGCCACACTAGCTGTCGAGGTTGTCGAGGTGGTTGCAACAGCGACTTTAGTACCAGTACTGGACGTTGCCGAAGCGGCCGTGGTAGTGTCACCGCTAGCGGCGCTGCTCGTTTGCGTTGCTTTGGTCGTCGCGGTGGCGGTACCTGCGTCACTAGCAACTGCCGACGTACTGCTACTCGATTGACTCGTCGATGTCGACGTACTGCTATTTTTCAAAACGACCGTTTGACCACTAGTCACCGATGCGGCGCTGCTGACACTCGAACTACTGTCAGCATCCGTTGCCCCACTTGCCGTCGCCGCTTTCACTTGATCAAGTTGGGTAAACGTTAAGCCCAATCCTAATGAAAATAAAGTGATGCCGGCCGTAACCCAATTTCTCCCGGACTTATAAAGTTTGTAATGCGTCTTACCCTCAATACCATATTTCCGATAGTCCCTACTCATAACAATGCCTCCAAAATTAACCCTAATTAACTTTTGCAATGTTAGTTACGATTCTTTATTAATAACGGTTGCTGCTGAAAAGTATAACTACTACTCAATTCAGCCCCTTAATCATAAGTATATGGTCAGACTTTTTTAAATAACAAGCTAATCGCCAATAAAAAATTGATTAAGGGCCAAGTTCAATTGATGCTGGAAGTTATTAATAGTATGAATGTTTATTCGGCTTTAAGCATCGCCTAAAAATGTCCCGATGAGCAGTTAGTTTGCTTGCTCATCGGGACAGTCGAAATCAGATTGGCTGACAACTTCAGCCGGGATGGCATTGCTTATTCAGCGGCGCGTCCCAAGTAAAAAAAGCCCGAATACCGGCAACCGGTATTCGGGCTAAACGTGATCGTCTCTCACGTGCTAATCGTTAAAATTAGTCTTTGTCGTCATCTTTTTTGTCGTCAGCTTTAGCAGTTTGCTTAGCTGAGTTGGCAATCAAATCAACGGCTTGGCGGATTGCAATGTCATGTGACAACATGTCATCAGTTAAAGCACCGCGAACAGCACTTTCTTCCATGTTGTATTGACCAGCTAAGTCCTTAACTTCAGCATCAATTTCATCCTTAGATGGTTTGATGTTTTCAGCTTCAACGACGGCTTCTAAGACTAAGTTAGTCTTAACACGACGATCAGCATCAGCAGCAAATTGCTTGTGCAAATCTTCTTCGCTCGTCCCAGTTAATTGGTAATAAGTCTTAGGGTCGATACCTTGTTGTTGCATGTTAGCCAAGTATTGGTCCATTTGACGATGAATGTCGTCTTCTTTCATGGCATCAGGAATTGCTTGGATTTCGGCATTGTCAACAGCTTGGTTTAAAGCTTCGTCTTCAATGGCGTCATGGGCAGCATTTTCCTTTTGTTCTTTAAGTTCATCCTTGATCTTTGCCTTCAATTCTTCAAGGGTGTCAACATCTTCGTCAACGTCCTTAGCGAATTCGTCGTCTAATTCAGGGAGTTCCTTAGTCTTAACTTCGTGAACCGTAACCTTGAAAGTAGCTTCCTTGTCTTGTAAATCTTCAGCTTGGTAATCTTTAGGGAAAGTTACCACAACATCTTTTTCTTCGCCAGCTTTAACACCAACTAATTGGTCTTCGAAGCCAGGGATGAATGAGTTTGAGCCCAATTCAAGGGAGTAGTTTTCTGATTCGCCGCCTTCAAATGGTTCGCCATCGACGAAACCTTTGAAGTCAATAACAACCGTGTCGCCATTTTCAGCCGGTTGGTCTTCTTTCAAGACTAATTCAGCTTGCTTTTCGCGACGTGATTCTAATTCAGCGTCAACGTCCTTAGCGTAAACCCGCGTGTTTTGACGCGTTACACTAAGTTCCTTGTAGTCGCCTAACTTAACGTCTGGCTTAACGGTAACAACCGCTTTTAATACCCAAGGTTGGTCTTTTTCCATGCTGTCAACGTCGATTTGAGGTTGATCAACTGGTTCGATTTCAGTTTCTTTAATCGCTTCTTCGTATGCTTCTGGGAGCACGATGTTCAAAGCATCTTGGTATAATGCTTCTTCACCATACATTTGATTGAAGATTTGACGAGGAACCTTACCCTTACGGAAACCAGGTACGTTTAAGTTTTTCTTAGTCCGTTGGAAGGCTTTGTCGATTCCTTCTTTGATCTTGTCAGCACCAATTTCGAATGTTAATTCGCCTTGGTTGCCTTCTTTCTTTTCCCACTTTGCAGCCATTGTATTCCCTCCGAAACATTAATATTTTCTACAATTCTAGTCAATTGCATACTTGTTAAGTTTAACCTATCGCTTTCATAAAGTAAACCAAATCAGTTAAAAAAGCGCGCGATAAGGCCTTTTATTATCAATTTTATATAATTTTAGCGGCCAACTTTTCGTATACCACTGGCAAGAATGACTTTAAAAAAAGAGACTCGGAAGAAATCTTCCAAGTCTCTTAAATGAATCAATGAAAATCAGTTAGAGATTAGTCATCAATTTCTGAAACAACACCGGCACCGACAGTATGACCACCTTCACGAACCGTGAACTTGGTACCCTTTTCGATGGCAGCTGGTTGAATCAATTCAACAGTGAATGTAACGTTATCACCAGGCATAACCATTTCAACACCGTCTGGCAATTCGATAACACCAGTGATATCAGTGGTGTGGAAGTAGAATTGTGGACGATAGTTTGAGAAGAATGGCGTATGACGGCCACCTTCTTCTTTGCTCAAGATATAAACTTCACCCTTGAACTTCTTGTGAGTTTGGATTGAACCTGGTTGTGCAAGCACTTGGCCACGGACAACTTGTTCGCGGTTAACACCACGTAACAAAGCACCAACGTTATCGCCGGCTTCACCTAAGTCAAGTGTCTTACGGAACATTTCAAGACCAGTAACAGTTGACTTCAAAACGTCGTCATGTAAACCAACGATTTCAACTTCGTCACCGACTTTAACAACCCCACGGTCGATACGGCCTGAAGCAACCGTACCACGACCAGTGATTGAGAAGACATCTTCAACAGGCATTAAGAAAGGCTTGTCAGTATCACGAACTGGAGTTGGGATATATTCATCAACAACATCCATTAAGTGTAAGATAACCTTTTCTTGTTCTGGATCGCCTTCAAGAGCCTTGAGAGCTGAACCACGGACAACAGGAATATCGTCACCAGGGAAATCGTATTCTGAAAGTAATTCACGAACTTCCATTTCAACTAAGTCAACTAATTCGTCATCATCAACAAGATCAGTCTTGTTCAAGAAAACAACGATGTAGTCAACACCAACTTGGCGAGCCAAGAGGATGTGTTCACGCGTTTGTGGCATAGGACCATCAGTTGCGGCAACAACTAAGATCGCACCGTCCATTTGAGCGGCACCAGTGATCATGTTCTTAACGTAGTCAGCATGTCCTGGGGCATCGATATGAGCGTAATGACGCTTTTCCGTTTCGTATTCAACGTGGGCAGTGTTGATAGTAATACCACGTTCACGTTCTTCAGGAGCGGCATCAATTGAAGCGAAATCTTGAGCTTGTGCTAAGCCCTTTTCAGATAACACTTTAGTGATTGCAGCTGTCAAAGTAGTCTTCCCATGGTCAACGTGGCCAATAGTACCAATGTTTACATGGGGTTTTGTTCTTTCATAATGTTCTTTTGCCATTAATGAAACCTCCTGTGATTTTCGCAAGAATTATGTCATGGCTTAATGGCCCGACAATTCTTTAGTTAATATTATACTACATCCTAGTGAAAAGGCCAAATTGCTCACCCATCACTAGGAATCCTTAAACATTATATATAGTGCTCTCGGATTTGTAAACAGATATTATTCAAAAAATTGAATTTTTGTAAGTTAAAGCTAATTGTTTCAATTTTTCAGCCCAAATCCAAGTTAAGTTGCTGGATTTTGTGCTGAATGTCAAGCATTTTTTGTTGGTCAGCCGAGATTTTTTCCGGTAACGCCCCCATTTGGTCAGCGACAACTAATTGCACCCATTGTTCCGCATCGCTGATGGCCTTTTCAGAGAATGGATATAAATACATTAATTGTAAAGGTAAAAATGCTTGTAAATTTTCAGTTAAGCTGGCATCTTGTTGCGCCAACGGTTGTTGCAAAACTGCCACTACCTGCTGACTAGTGGCATCGGCTGCTAACGCCGGCAAGTCCGCCGGAACGACCGTCTGTTTGGTTCCATCCAACCAAATAAAATCAACGGGCTGGGTCACTCGTAACTCGTGTAAGGTGTATAAGACCTCTACGCGCGTCAACTGATGCAAAAACGGGTCGACCAGCAAAAATTGCGCCGCCGTTAAATATTTCGTTAAAGTTAACTGCTTGGCAGCATGCAGCCGTTCAGTCTGCGCCGGTACCGGTAGTTCTGACAAATGATAAAATTGTCGCATGGTCGTTGTTAGCGTGGCTTGCAGGGTCTCCTCAGCAGTCGCTTCAGCGGCCGTGATGCGTTCAAACGCCGTCGTTTGCCATGAGCCACTGGGCCGTTGCGCCACAAAAATACGGGCATCAATTAGTTGATGACTCCCTAAAGCGGCCGTCAAATATAACGTGGCCGCCGTATCATTAGCCAGGTATGCCGCCTCAAATTCCATCGCATAAGTTAAGGCCGGGGTGTACTTTTCTGTCTGGACTAATGCGTTGACCAACTGTTCATTCAAAGTTGCCGTTTGTGTGGCCTGATAAGCCGTTTCAAACAGCGCGGCGGCCGTCGACCAATCGGCAGCCGCGGCGGCTTTTTGGGCCGCTGTAATGGTCTCTGTCGCTGTCATTTACGTTTCCTTTCGCAAAGCACGTCGAAAAAAGCCGGCCGAGGGCCGACTTTTTTAACATTATGCTTCGGTTTCTGATGAAGTTTCATTTTCAGCCGGCGTCTTCGCCTTCTTATGACGACGATGATGTTGATTAACTTCCATAATCACCGGTAAAATGACCGGATGCCGCTTCGTTTGGTCCCATAAATAATGGTTCAACTTTTCACGGACTGCTTGTTTCAAATGACCCCAGTCGAACTCTTTGTTATCCAAATTCGATTGCACCGTCTCTTTGACCAATTCGGCACTTTCTTGCATCAAGTCTTTACTAGTCTTGACGTAAACAAAGCCGCGTGACGTGATTTTAGGTTCCGCAATGATTTTTTTCTTCTTGCGGTCAATCGTGACCACCGCCACAAAAATCCCATCTTCGGATAAAATCTTCCGATCGCGTAAAACAATGTTACCGATATCGCCAACACCAATCCCGTCAATCATCGTATCGCCGATTTCAATGGAACCTGCTAAGTGCATATCATCGCCGTCATATAAGAGTTGGTCCCCTTTAGCCGCAATGAAGATATGGTCGTCGGGGATCCCGACTTCTTTAGCAAAGCCAGCATGCGCGTCCAATAACCGATATTCACCTTGAATGGGAATAAAGTACTTAGGCTTCATTAAGTTCATCATTAATTGCAAATCGCGCTTCATCGCGTGACCAGATGAATTCATTTCGTCGGCAATGGCCTTAACATCAGCACCGGCCCGATAAATCATATCCCGGGTCTTCGCCACGACCGTTTCCATCGAATGCGATGGGGTCGTCGTAATAAAGACTAAATCACCGGCTTCAATGTTAACTTTGCCTTCTTGCTTATTCGCCATCCGTTGTAAAGCCTTGATTGGTTCCCCCATCCGGCCGGTTTGCACGATGACTGTTTTGTCGGGATCTAACTTGCTGATTGACTTCAGTGGAACGACGACATCGTCAGGCATGTGTAACTTACCAAGCTTAATCGCTGTCTTGACAATACTTTCAACATCGCCAGGCATCAATGCGACCTTACGACCGGACGCTGCCGCTGCATCTAACACTTGTTGTAAACGCAAGATATTGGAGGCCACGGTCGCCACAATAATCCGGCCAGGATGATACTTGAATGTTTCTAAGACGTATGACGCAATTTCCCGTTCACTGACCGGTTCACCGTAATTTTCAGCATTAGCGGAATCACTCAATAAGGCTAAAACCCCTTTGGCACCCACTTCAGCTAAACGGGCGTAATCGGTCCGATAATCACCAGCTGCGGTTTGGTCGAACTTGAAGTCGCCCGTATAAACGACTTCCCCAGCACTCGTTTGCAAGACGATTCCCATTGAATCTGGAATCGAATGCGTTGTGCGGAAAAATGACACCGTGACGTTACCAAAATCAATTTCGGTTTTTTCATCAATAATATGAAAATCATCGAACTTTTTCGCTTTTGGATCTTTTTGTAATTGAATCTTCGCTAATTCAACGGTCAATGCTGACCCGAATACGGGCACATTAAATTCATTTAAGAAATATGGTAATGCGCCAATTGAATCAGCATGTCCATGGGTTAAGAAAACCCCGACAATCCGATCCGCGTTTTCACGCAAATAACTGAAATCGGGAATCACAATATCGATTCCTAGTAATTCATTTTCCGGGTACTTTAACCCACAATCTAAAATATAAATGTCGCCATCGACTTCGACAGCGTACATATTTTTACCGTTTTCACGGACACCCCCAAAGGGCGTAATTTGAACTTGACTACTCAATTATTTCACCTTGATTCATTAAATATTTAAAGTTGCATACAATTTATTTTTTTGTGCGGCCGTTAAAGGCAAGATTGGTAACCGTGGATCCCCCACTGGTTGACCTAAGTGGTTCAAAGCAGCCTTAACTGGCGATGGTGATGGCGAACTGAATAATGCCGCCATTTTTGGTGTTAAATCGCGTTGGTATTTTGCCGCCGTGGCCACATCACCTTGGGCTACCGCTTGGAACATCGCGGTCATTTCATCACCATATAAGTGACTAGCAACTGAGATGACCCCTGCGCCACCAATTTCTTTGGCGGCTAAGCTTTGGGCATCTTCGCCAGTATAGACTAAGAAATCCGCCGGTGCATTTTCAACTAAGGCCCCGTACTCTTCCATTGAAGCACATTGCTTAATCCCGATGATGTTCGGATTCTTAGCTAATTCTAAGACCGTTGGCACTTCCATCTTGACGATTACGCGCCCAGGGATATTATAAATAATCACGGGTAAGCCACCTTGGTCGGCAATCGCGTTGAAGTGCGCAATCATCCCCGCTTGGTCCGGTTTATTATAGTAAGGAACGACGACTAATGCGGCGTCGATACCGTCGATTTTGCTGACCTTTTGGGTGAATTCAATCGTTGCAGCCGTGCTGTTGGAACCAGTCCCAGCCACGATGGGCACGCGTCCCGCGACGATTTTAGCCGTTTTGGTTAATAAAGCTAACTTTTCCGTTTCGCTTAACGTGGGCGCTTCACCAGTCGTGCCACCGACGATTAAGCCTTGGGTCCCATGCGCCAATAAATGTTCGATCAAACTTGCCAACCGTTCATCGTCAAGTTGTTGTTGATCATCAAACGGGGTCACCATGGCGGTCATTAAGTCTACATTTTCAAAGTTCATGTAAAAAGCTCCTCATATTATTAAAATTTACAAGTACCACTGTACTTGTCCCGAATAGTAACTCTCTTCAGTTTACCACATTTTATAATAAAGCAATAGCTAGGACCGCCCATTGCCGTGACGGGGTTTGATGCCGTCTAGTAGCCGACCGGTAACTAACGGTTCGTTACTCGTTAGGGCTTAACTCAATTATGTAAAAAAAAGAACCACCGTAAACGGCAGCTCTTTGAATGTCGATATTAACGACGAAGACCAAGACTTTGGATTAAGTCACGGTAACGGTTAACGTCTTCTTTACGAAGATAAGCTAACAAGTTACGACGATGACCAATCTTCTTCATTAACCCACGTTGTGAGTGGAAGTCTTTCTTGTGAACACGTAAATGTTCGTTTAATTCGTTGATGTCTTCAGTTAAAACTGCAACTTGAACTTCAACTGAACCAGTGTCGCCTTCGTGACGGGCATACTTATTAATAAGTTCCGTCTTCTTTTCGCGTGAAATTGCCATGTGTATCAACCACCTTTCAATTAATTGCCCTGAACTGAGTAAATCGACGGTGGTGCTCGATAAACTAAGTAAAGGGTTGCTGAACACTTGATATAGTCTAGCAAAGTCAGTCTTAAAAAGCAAGTTTCAACGCATATCAAGTCAAATTACTTTACACTAAACAGTTGCATTCAGTCCGGGCCTTATGTATAATAGCATTTGTTGAAAAAAAGTTGGTCCTTGAAAGAGGTGAATCTGATGCCAATTATCAAATCCGCTATTGAACGCGTGAAAACAAACAATAAAGCAAACGTTCGTAACACTTCACAAATGAGTGCAATGCGTACTGCTGTTAAAAAATTCGAAAATGCCAAGACTACTGGCGCTGATAACGTCGATGACTTATACTTAGCAGCCGTTAGTGCTGTTGACAAAGCCGCTACTAAAGGCCTTATCAAACGCAATAAAGCTGCCCGTGACAAGTCACGGATGGCTGCTCGTTACGCTAAGTAATGTGCATTTACGAACTCCCGAGCCTGTGCTTAGGAGTTTTTTTTTGCCCAAATTACCCACCCACTACATAACTTATCCCCGCCTCACACCCCTTATCAGCTAATCGGTTATTGCCGCAGTTGGCTGACCGTAATTCCATCGTTCTGGGACCGGCCCAAGCCTGGGAAACGTCTTGGACCTCGCTTTTGAGCCCAAAGGTCAGGTCTCAAAAGACGTCCGTGGTGTAAACGGGCAAACAACGCCCGTCAACGCCACTTTCAGGACGATTCCATTACGGTCAGCCAACTGCTAATCTCAGCTCGTCTTCAAAATAACGTAAGTATATGAAACTGTGATTGAACATTTTTGATGGTGGTTATTCGTATCAAAAGTTAGCCATTAATAACCGACTTTAAGAAAGAACCTTCAAAGATGTCGGTGCTGTAAATGTCGGAAAAAACACCGCCATTAACACCACTTGCACGGCGACTTCCATTACAACTGACCTCCAGCTAAATTGAACTATCATTCAGACACAATCAGGGAGCCACCACTAACAAGCATAGTGGTGGCTCCCTGATTCGTACTTTTCAGATAATACGTGTCATTAAGCGAAGACATCCCGGAAGCAAGTTAACCTGTGAACGTACCGATATTGTTCTTAGTCGAGTGGTTTTCTCGGCTTAGAACAAGGACGCTTTTTGAGATTAGCGGTCTTGGCTGAGCTCAAAAACGAAGCTGGTGACCGCTCTTTGGCGCCAGCTGGTCCCGGTACGAGAAACAGGTTAACTTGCTGGAGGTCAACGTCCGAAGACTGTCAGTCCCAGAATCGTCATTTATTTACAATCATTTAGTATTCAAGCGACATATTCTACCAGTGTCATCAATTAGTTCGCTCGCCGTAATGCCCGGCGATCGTTGACAAATTGGACCATGAACAATTCAAATAACAATTCTGGGTCGCGTTGTGTCGTTTTCATCTGAACTTCGGTATCCAACAAACCTAAGTAAGCCGCCCGCAAAGCATCTTGATTGAATTGACGCACCGTCTGCATCGCCAACTTCACGCGATAAGGATGCACCTTGAGCGTGCTCGCTAAGCTCCCCTGGCTATAACCAGCTCGGGCTAAGATTTTAACTTGTAATAACAGTCGAAACTGCCCGAGTAAAATCGCGTTGATTTTTAACGGGGCTTCTTGGGCGGTCACTAAATCATGATACAGTTCCACGGCCGCTTGTGTCTGATAACGTAAAACGTGATTCACGAGGTCGAAAACGTTTTGCGTCAATGATTTGGTGACGAGCGCTTGAACCGCTGGCAAATCAATGCGTTGTGATTGGGCAGCATAGATCATCAACTTCGGTAACTGCGCCATAATCAACCCTAATTGGCCGTCCGTACGGTTCAGTAGTTCTTGAAACGCGTCGGGAGCCATCGTAATCTGCTTTTCTTTCAAAGCGGTTTGCACATAACTTTGTGTTTCTTGTTCCGAGACTTGGTTGATTTCAATCATCGTCGCCTGTTTTTTCAAAGTTTTGACTAACTTTTTCCGGGCATCTAATTTATCATATGGGGCCATCATGACTAAGATGGTATCCGGTTCGGGCTGCTCAAAATACTTTTGCAAGGCATCTAAATCGTGATCAACCTTGTTTTTTTTGTTTTCCCCGGTTAAAAAATACGGGTGGTTAATAAAGACTAACCGCCGTTCACCAAAAAACGGCGCCGACATCGCATCGTCTAACGCGACAGCGACCGGCGTGGTTTCCATATCGTAGCTCCCAACGTTCATCGTTTGTTCTTCAGTTGGAATGACTTTTAAGAGGTCTTGTCGTAACTGGTCGGCTAAATAATCCACCGTTCCAACAATGACATACATCGAAGCTAAGTCACCGCTGTTAATGGCCTTGAGGGCTTGTTGTGCGTTGATACAAATTACCTTCCTTCAAAAATGTTTCCCAATGGCTCGTGTGCCAGCCAAAGTGATACCGAATCATCCCTTGTTGCGCCGTCGAATACGTTAAAATGTGTTGCTGGCGCAACGTCGCCAACGTGGCTTCATTCGGATGACCATACCGATTATGGCGGCCGACTGACAGAATTCCGCGCTGCACGCCAAGTTGTTGCAGTGCGCCAGGATCTGAAGCAGTACGACTACCGTGATGTCCTAATTTTAACACATCGACCCGCAATTGCGGATACCGGGCAACAATTGCCCGCTCCCCGGCGCGGTCCAAATCACCGGTAAACATAAATTGATGTTGGCCAAAGTGGCCGGTTAACACTAGTGAATCTTCATTTTCTGCACGCCCCGGTTGAAACGGATGCACCGCGGTCAATCCATCGGCAAACGTCATGCCCGCGACTGCTTCGATGACTTGCGGTTGCTTTTTAGCGGGTCGTAACAACTGTTGAAACTTCGGCAATTTCGCCATGCCGGCCGGGACCACAATCCGTTTAACGGTCACCCGTCGTAACAGCTCCCCCAAATCACCAATATGATCAACATCTTTATGTGATAAATACACGGTATCTATCTGGGTCAATCCGAGCCGATGCAAATAATTGACCGTGACACTTGCTACGCGGGGCGTCGCTGGGGTTGGTGGCCGTTGCCAGGTCGGTTGTGGAAAGTTCAATCGCCCGCCGGTATCAATCAAACTGACCGTCCGATTAAACGGCTGCCGAATCAAAATCGAATCGCCTTGCCCAATATCAATAAACTCCACTGCGCCGTGCAATGGCCAATGAATGCTCGCAACGACCAACGCATATGTCAAACTCAAGCGCCACCACCAGCGTTTCGCCGGCCGCCGAATTGCCGCTAACGTCAACAATCCCAGGAGCCAACCTAAATAAGCTGGCGGTTGTCCCAGCGTCAGCAAGCCCGGCCAATGACCAACCACGTCCAAATCATGCTGAAAAACGGCTAGGCTAGCGTCACACCAACTCGCAATTATCGGCCACATGAAGCCACCACTAGCGCCTAAAATCGTCAATGGCAATAGCACCCAACTAAAAATCGGGGCAACTAGCAAATTAACCAGCACCGTTAAAACATGCCACTGCGCCGTCGCCATCAACAACATCGGTAAACTGACCAGTTGAATCGTCCACGCCCGGTGCCAAACGGATTGCTGTCGACCTAAGATTAATAATAGTGCCAACCCGTAACTTAACTGACCACCTAATTGTAATAATACTAACGGATTAATTAACAAGCCGAGTAATAACGCCAGACTCCATCCGGCTAAAGCGTTGGTGGCGCGATGCGTCAATAATTGGCATAGAATCGGCAAGCCGGCGGTAATAACCGCACGTTGTAAGCTATCACTACCCCCACCTAAAATTAAGTAGACTGGCAGTAACGCAAGTAGCCAAGTATCACTAGTAGTCGTTGTCACGTGCAACCGCGTTAGCAACCACCGGATACCACTTAATAGTAAGATGACATGCATCCCCGATAGACTGAATAAATGTAATAAGCCCAATTGGCGTTCACTCGTCATGACTGGCGTAAAAGTCGCCGGCCGCATGCCAATCAATAAACTAGTTGCGTACAGTCGCAAGGTGGCTGGCAACCGGTCACAGGCTAACCGAAACTGCTGGCGCAAGCGATGGACCGCATCGCTTATCCCGGCTAAGCCGGTTCGTAAAGCTAACCTGGGTGGGCGCGCACTTTGGACGGTTAGTTGCTGATAAATACCCTGGCTACGATAATACGCCGGCCCATCAAACTGCCCCGGGTTCGTTGGCGGCGGTATCGGTGACCACGTACCTTGCAACTGCCAACTGGTACGCTGCGTCACCGCCTGCAACGCCCGTTTTTCTATGGGCGTCGCTAAGCGCCCATAGACTAAGAGCCGGTCGCGATTCGGCAAGGTCGCCAGTAACCGATATTGCCCACCGTTCACATTAATATCATCCGGTTGAACCGTGACAGTCACCGTCTTATCTTGCGGCGTCGCGGCTTGAAACTGTTGGAAACGTTGATTTTGCCATAAAAACCAACTGGCCATGAGGCTCATCATTATTACCGTGACCCACCACAACCAACGCACCTGTAAACACCACACCCGGACTAGCCAAATGGCGACTAAAAAAGCAGCGATTGCTTGCTGGCCTACCAGCCAACTACTGAGTAAACCACTGCCAATCGCTGCAAAAAATAACCCTTGCACCTAATTATTATTAAGCAAAATTTGATCTAAGCCCAACTTATCCAAGTCAGTTTGATCAAATTCAACTTGTTGTAAGGCGACCTGCTTCCGCTTGATCAAGGACATCGCATAGTCGTCATTGTGATAATTCCGCAAATAATGAATCTTCGTAATCCCCGCTTGCAATAGCATCTTCGTGCATTGTAAACATGGGAAGTCAGTGACATAAATTTCAGCACCATCTGTTGCTGCCCCGAATTTGGCACATTGCAAAATCGCATTCATTTCGGCATGAATCGTCCGCATACAGTGCCCGTCGACCAAGTAACAGCCTTCATCGATACAATGCACATCACCAGACACAGAACCGTTATAGCCCCCCGCAATAATGCGTTTGTCCCGGACAATCGTCGCTCCAACGGATAACCGTTCACACGTGCTACGCGTGGACAGCAGTACCGCTTGCATCATAAAATACTGATCCCATGGAATTCGTTGATCTTTCATTAAATTTGCCTCGCTTTCAATGACAGTAGTATACCAAATTGACCGCGTTTCGACTAGACCGTCAGTTGGTCTTGAAATTTAGCCAACGTTTTGGCCCCAATTCCACTCACGTTCTTTAAATCCGCCACCGTTTTAAACCCACCATGCTGTTGCCGATACGCAATGATTTTTTCAGCTTTCTTTTGCCCCACACCACTTAAATGTTGCAACGCCGCCACATCAGCCGTGTTCAAATTGATTTTACCGCTGGCCTGGCTCGTGCCACTAGCTGCTGATGTTGCTGCAGTCGACGTTGAGCTGGCGGCGCTCGTAGCCACGGTTGGTGGGGCTTTTTCACCTTTGACGGGCACATAAATCACTTGTTGATCAGTCACCTTGGCAGCTAAGTTGACCTGACTTTGGTCTGCTTGCGGTTGCATACCTTGGGCCAACTTTAAGACATCAGCGACCCGCATCGTGCCTGTCACTTGATAAACCCCGGGCTGTTTGACGGCTCCTTTAACATCCACATACTGTGGCCCGGATGTGGCACTCACGGCCGGTGACTGCGACCCACTCTTACTGACCAGCTGATTTGATTTGGATTTGGCCGGTGCTACCGTATTACTAGTCGCCGACGCGGTTATTGCAGCCGTGGGTGACCCTTGCGGTGCGGCCGGTCGTAATAGCCAAACTAACCCCAGCAGCCCGCATAACACGACCAAGCCGCCACTACCTAATAACGCTAATTTTTGATGTTTTTGGCACCATTCCCAGATTTCTAACAACATCACACATCGCCCCCTTTACTTACTAATTACGTAAAGTTGGTCCCAGATACTTTTATTAAATTGGAAAAAGTCGTCAAAAAAGCCGCTCGAAAAAAATCCCGAGCGACTTCTTGATAAATCTAACGCGTTGAATTAATCTTCCCGCCGTTTTTTTCCAAACAAGCCAATCAAACCCGCCAAACCTAATAGCGCCACCCCGGCAATAACTGCGCCGGCAGTCGTACTTTCATTAGTTTGTGGTAAGCCTTGTGTGGTTTTACCAGTATCACTATTAATCGCTTTTTTATCAGCGGTCCGGAGACTAACTTTAGCGGTTGCCGGTTTAACGGCACTAGCCTTAACGCCGGTCTGCTTGACACTAGTGTTAGTTCCTGACGCCTCAGTCTGCGTCGCCTTCCCATTGTTAGCAAGTTGTTGACTATCACTAATCGTATCGTCATCGTCTTCAACTTCGTCATCAGTAACGTCCGCATCAGTCGTTGGGGCTGTTGAATCATCACTATCGTCAACGCTACCACCGTCTTCAGTGGCGGCTTTAACCGTTACCGTAATCGTCTTTGAGACCGTATTACCATTTGCATCCGTATAACTATAAGTCACTGCATACGTCCCAGGCGTTGTCGTATCCACCGTACCACTCACTTTAACGGCGCTAAAATCAACCTGATTACCCTCGGCATCAGTCGCACCCTTGAACGCCGAAGCGGCATGCCAAGTGCTATCTTGTGCCACAGTCGTGTCACGCACATCAATCGAAGTTTTAGCAGCCACAACGGTCACGGTGATCGTCTTCGCTACCTGATTGCCATTTGCATCAGTGTAACGATAAGTGACGTTATAAGTTCCCAGCGTCTTCGTATCAACGGTACCATCAACGGTCACTTCACTGAAGTCAACCGCGTTGCCAGCCGCGTCGGTCGCACGCTTGAACGCAGCAGCCGCATGCCAAGTACTGCCTTGCACCACGGTCGTATCACTTGCCTCAATCGAAGCTTGCGTGGCCGCTACCGTTACCGTAATCGTTTTTGAGACCTGATTACCATACGTATCCGTGTAACGATACGTGACGTTATAAGTTCCCGGCGTCTTCGTATCAACGGTGCCGCTAACCGTTACTTCACTGAAATCGACGGCATTACCCGCTGCGTCGGTCGCACCTTTAAACACCGATGCCGCATGCCAAGTATCACCTTGCATAATGGTTGTATCAGCAACGTCAATTGAGGCTTTCGTGGCTGCCACCGTTACAGTAATCGTCTTTGAGACCTGATTGCCGTATACATCCGTATAACGATACGTGACGTTATAAGTCCCAGGCGTCTTCGTATCAACGGTGCCGCTAACCGTTACTTCGCTGAAATCAACCGCCTTCCCAGCCGCGTCGGTCGCACGCTTAAACGCGGACGCCGCATTCCAGGTCTCGCCTTGCATAATTGTTGTATCGTCGGCATCAATTGAGGCTTGGGTGGCGGCAACTGTGACCGTAATGGATTTCGATACTGTATTGCCATACGCATCCGTATAACTATAAGTAACGTCATAAGTTCCCGGCGTCTTCGTATCAACGGTACCGCTAACCGTTACTTCACTAAAATCAACTGCATTACCAGCCGCATCAGTCGCGCCCTTAAAGGCAGCTTCCGCATTCCAAGTGTCACCTTGCGTCAGCGTCGTATCACCAGCATCAATTGACGCTTGCGTTGCCACAATCGTCACAGTAATGGTCTTCGACACCGTATTGCCATACGCATCGGTATAGCTATAAGTAACGTCATAAGTTCCCGGTGTCTTGGTATCAACCGTACCGTCAACCGTCACTTCACTGAAATCAACCGCATTACCAGCTGCATCAGTCGCACTCTTAAACGCGTTTTCCGCATTCCAAGTAGCACCTTGCGTCAACGTCGCATCACCAGCATCGATTGCAGCTTGGGTCGCTACCACCGTTACGGTAATCGTCTTACTTATCTGATTACCTTCCGCGTCAGTATACGTGTAGGTCACCTGATAATCACCAGGCTGACTAGTATTAACCGTATCACCAGTAATCGTCACGTTAGCTTTATCAAAAGTAACTGGATTGCCAACAAAATCCGTGCCCGCAAACCAGGCTTCCGCGTCAAAAGTATCACCTTGAGTAATCGTCTTATCGGTGCTGGTGATGCTTGCTTGACTGGCGACCACCGTTACGGTTACCGTCTTTTCAAAGACATTGCCAGCCGCATCCGTGTAGCTGTATGTCACGTCATAAGTGCCAGGGACGCTCGTATCAACGCTACCGGTGACCGTCACCACCGTGCCAGTTGTCGCCGCTTTGCTAGTGGCGGCCGTACTAGTCACATACGTCACCCCGGTCAAATCAACGGAATGGCCTTGATCGTCGGTTAATCCAGTCAGATTATCGCTAGGTTGCCACGTGTTAGCCGGTTGTTGATTAACCGTGGTTTGACCACCAACTTCCAGCCCAGCTTGACTATCAGCCACCGTCACCATGACTAATTTACTAATTGTTTGGCCTTGTGAATCAACATAGCTGTATACTAACTCATAAACACCGGTTTGCGTCGGATCAACGGTACCGGATACGGTCATCTTATCAAAAGCATACGCCGTTCCATCAGTATCCGTGGCACTTTCAAAATAATCCGCGGCGTTCCAAGTCGTATCAGGACCAGCAACCAGAGTCGCATCTTGAGCAGCCAATGTCGACGCTCCATCAACCGTTTGCCAAACATACGTATCGGCAGCGACGCCCGCAACTAATTGCGCTGAGGTATAGACTTTCGTACTATCCGTCGTGCTGACCCAATAACCCGTATATTCACTCGTCGCTTTCAAGGCTGGCGACTTGGCATTGGTCGTACCAACCGTCAACGCACTATTCGTACCTAGGCGAATGGTTTGCAAATTAGTGGTATTTCCGAGCATATTATCCACCGTGGTGACATTGTCCATATTCCAGCTGCTCAAATCTAATGCCAATAGACTCTTGTCACCGTAAAAAATCCCGATGGCATTCGTTAAGGCACTAGTATCCCAGTTGCTGACATTTAAGACCTTAACACCGGTAATACCTGCAAAGAGATTCTTCATATTGAGCACTTTACTCGTATCCCAATTTGAAACATCCAACACTTGCAAGCCACTATCGTTATATAACATGTATGACATGTCAGTGACGTTACTTGTCGCCCAGTTTGAAACGTCAAGCGCGGCTAATAATTTATCGGTCGTAAACATATATGACATATCAGTCACGTTACTCGTGTCCCAATTTGAAACATCTAAGGTCGTCAATGCCGACATTGTATTGAACATCCCACGCATATTAGTCACGTGACTAGTATCCCAGTTTGAAACATCCAAAGTCGTAATCGTCGCGGCCTTTTTAAACATCGAATTCATCGCAGTAACCTTGCCAGTCTTCCAACCGGCAACATCCAAAGCGGTTAACACGCCATCATTAAAGAACATGTATTGCATATCCGTAACGTTACTCGTGTCAAAATTTGAGACATCCAACGAAGTTAGGGCGAGCATCCCATCAAACATGTAACTCATGTCAGTCACGCTACTCGTATCCCACTTGCTAACATCCAAATTAGTTAAAGCCACATTATTGAGAAACATACTACTCATATCGGTCACGTTGCTCGTATCCCAATCAGCAATATTCAATGACGTTAAATGCATCGGATTAGATGCCGCGGCGGCACTAAACATCCCCGTCATCGTCGTCACGCTGCTCGTATTCCAACCTGACAAGTCTAAATTAGTTAATGCAAGGTCCGCTTCAAACATATATCCCATATTGGTTACCTTACTTGTATTCCAATTTGAGATATCCCCAAAACTGGTAATTTTATTATCACCAGCCAACATCGCAAACATATTTGTGACATTATTTGTTTTCCAATTCGTAAGATTCAACGACTTTAACTCATTTAAATTAAGAAACATATTCGACATATCAGTTGCGGAACTAGTGTCCCAGTTCGTAACATCCAAAGTAGCTAGCAGAGATTTAGTGGATTGATTATCACTATCCTTGGCAAACATCCAGCTAAAGTCAGTTACCTTACCAGTATCCCAATTAGCAACATCTAAGGACGTCAAACTCAGATCATCGGCAAACATCGAATGCATCGTCGTTACTTGACTAGTATCAAAGTTAGCAACGTCTAAACTTGTTAAACTATTGTCATTCCAAAACATATAACTCATATCAGTCGCGCTGCTAGTGTCAAAATTAGCAACATCTAGCGCCGTCAGACTTGCTAAATTATAAAATGTTGCTTTAAAATATACGACACTACTAGTATCCCATTTTGAAACATCTAAACTTGTGAGACTGCTATCCTCATAAAACATCGAACCCATGTCGGTGACGTGACTCATATCCCAATTTGAAACATCCACACTCGTTAAGGCCGTATCACCATTAAACATCGAATAAGTATTTGTGACCTGACTCGTATCAAATTGATCGGCATTCGTAACGGTGGTTAACTTGGTCAAATCTCTAAATAACCCGGCGGTCGTTGTCCCACCAACCACCTTGCCATCAAAGCTAATCGCAGTGATGCTGTTGGCATAGGTCGCCCATGGATTGACACCGTTCGTCGTGCTGTCAAAAGTCCCCGCACCAATATGTAATACACCGGTACTATCAATATACCAAGCACTCGTCCCAAAAGTGCCACTGGCAATATCCGTGGCCGTCGCGGCAGCTCTTAATAAAGAAGCGCGTTTGTTAGTCACTTGTTGATCCGCTACCGTCGTGCTAGCGGCCACGACGGTCGTATCAACCGAGAGACTATCCGTCAAAGCGGTATCCGGAGCAGTTGTCAAACTGTCAGTAGCAGTTTGCGTGGTCGCTTCAGTCGCCGTCGTTGCCATATCAGCCACGGAAGTCGCCTCGCTAGCAGCCGTATCACTGGTGGCAGCGTTGGTCGCACTCGTTTGACTACCTGAAGTAGTCCCGTTTTCGGCAGCAATCTCATCAACGGTGCTGACATCACTCGTACTATCCTGGCTGCTAGTTGCACTACTATTTACGGTTGTCGTACTATTCGAACTCGTGGCTACACTGCTAGTCGCGGCATCGCTCGTGGCATTCGTCGTTATGCAACTGCTAGTTTTCGCGTCGCTACTAGCCGCGGCACTTGAAGGTAAAGTACTACTATCACGACTACTTGTACTTTCATCACTTGCCACTGTCACCGTAGCACTGCTGGCACTCGTACTTTCACTGGTAGCGGCGGTCGTCTTGGCCCCACTAGTACTTGTGCTTTCATCGGTACTACTAGTTGATGCTTCAGCCGTACCCGTGCGCTCATTTGAACTACTCGTTGCTGATTCATCGTTACTAGTGCTACTAGTCTTTAATGTTACTGACGAACCACTAATATCATTGCTCGAACTAGTCGTGTTACTCGAAACGGTGGCATCATCAACGGTTGTTGTATCAGCATTTGCTTGCAAAAAATGGGTTTGCCAAGTCAAAGCCAGCACGCCAGCAAATAGCCAGACACGGCCCTTTTTATACATCTTATAATGAACCTTTTCCGTGACGCGGGTGTGCTGTTGATTATTCTTACTCATCTTCCAGACTCCTTTTGATTAAATCGTTTAAATCATAAATTAATCATTAAGATTTTTATACATGCTTTAAATATTAATATAAGCTTAAAGTTTAAAGTATTCAATCAAATGCACTGTGAATCAGCCCAGTAATGACGTAAATCGTCCCACTGTAATCATACATAAGCTGGAATAAGTTGGCAAAGTTCCCACTTGTTTTAGCACTACCAACCGCCAGCAGTATAAATATTTATTTACGAATTCATCATTATTATTTCGCTATTCAAATTTAGTTTATTGAAAAATAAGCTTTTCGTATTCACGTCTCACAATTTATCATTAACATTATTTATGCTGGAAACCGTGTTAATGATGGATGTATCATTAGTTTAACTGGTTGAACCGTTTAACAAAAATAAATCAGCAAATTACGTAGCTTTATCACAAAAATGATGGCTGTATCGGCCACAAAAAGCCCCATCCAACATCAACACGCTGAATGGGGCTTACTTTAATGATTTTTCAAATATTCAACCGCTTGTTTAAACGACGAAACTGGCACAACTTTCATATTTGGCGCATACTTCTTCGCCGTGGCTTTCGCCATTTGATAGTTGGTCTGATGGTCTTCTTCAACTGCTAACAATGCCTTGGTTGGTTTAACGTACGGCGCAAAGAAAATCGTCGCCCCCGCCTTTTTAGCGGCAATGATTTTCTTGTCGATGCCGCCAATTTCGCCAACGGAACCATCGGCACTAATCGTCCCCGTCCCAGCAATCTTACGACCATGCCGCAAGTTGTCTTGGGTCAATTGTTCATAAATTTGTAAACTGAACATCAGGCCCGCTGACGGACCACCGATTTCACCAGGGTCGACCTTGACGGGAATCTTGGTCGTGACCTTCACGTTATCGGTCAACGTAATCCCAATACCCGCTTTTTTCGTGCTAAGCTTGATTAACGGTGCCGTGGCCGTCTTAGTGTGACCATTATGCCGATACGTTACGGTCACCGACTTGCCGACCCCTTGTTTCGCGATATATTTTTGATAACCTTGAGCGTTGTTGAAATGTTGCCCATTAATCTTCGTAATCGTATCGCCGACTTTGATTTGCCGCTTAAACTTCGACGTACTCTGGACATCTAACACGTAAATCCCGCGATACGTTTTATGGTAAGTTGCGTGGGCCGCTTGATAAGCAGTGGCAATCGCTTCGTTGATGGCACTTTGCATATAAAACGTCTGCACTTTTTCATAAGTCGCATCGTCCTGGCCATCCGTGGCATCATCAGCACTGACGACCGAATAATGCGGATTCAATTGGGCATACAACCAAGTAATGGGCCGAGCCGGGGCTTGGGCCACCGACGTCAACATGAATTTACCGGCGCGTTTATCGGGATGCCCTTTGACGGTTACGAAAGATTTCAGATTATTCGCCGAGCCGGGGCCTTCAATATAGTACGGTAATGGCACTAAAAATAGCGCCAAAACAATAATAACGGCGGTAATCAAAACCCAATATCGTCGTAAAAGTTGGCGCAATGACGTCATGGTTTAACTTCCTCCAACCGGGCCTTCAATAGCCGGGCCACACTATCAGGAACGTATTCCGACACGTCAGCGCCCATCTTAGCGACTTCTTTAATCAAACTCGAGGAGAAATAGGCATATGGTGGTCGCGCCACTAAACAGACTGTCTCAATGTGGTCATCGAGTGACTTATTCATCCACGCAATATCGCGTTCATAACCAAAGTCTTGTTCATTACGTAAACCGCGCACGAGCACCGTCGCGTGTTGCGTCGCCATAAAATCAACCGTTAACCCGGTGGCCGCTTTGACTTCCACGTTTGACAAATCTTGTACCTCGGCGCTAATCATCGCCACTTTTTCGGCCATCGTAAACAATGGCCGCTTACTCGTATTGACCATCACGGCGACGATGAGGTGGTCAAACAAATGACTGGCCCGCTCGATCATGTCGAGGTGCCCCCGTGTCACCGGATCAAAGCTTCCTGGAAACACTGCTGTTGGCATCGCTTAACCCTCCGCTTCCACTTTTTGATAAATCGTAATCACAGTAATACCGTAGTCTTGTTGCCGAATCATTTTGAACCCGGCAATATCATCAACGAGACCGGCATTTTGGTCCGTTTCACAAACAACGTGGGCGCCAGCATTAAATAACCCCAGCGTATCACACTTCAAAATATCGGCGACAATTTTTTGCTTCGCGTATGGTGGGTCTAAAAATAACCAGTCAAACGGTTGGCCAGTTTTCGCTAACCGTTCAACGACCCGTTCTGAGTCCCCTTTTAAGACTTTGAACCGGTCGGGCGCTTTAGTAACCGCAATGTTTTCATTAATCGTTTTAATGGCTTGATATTGGCGATCGATTAAGACCGCTTCGTCGACACCCCGTGAGACGGCTTCAATACTCAAACCCCCACTCCCGGCAAACATATCTAAAGAACGGCCGCCATCAAAATACGGGCCAATAATATTGAACAACGCTTCTTTGACTTTATCCGTCGTCGGGCGTGTCTGCATCCCGGGGACCGCCTTTAACCGCCGGCCGCCAAAATCTCCTGCTACAATGCGCATCTTGTTTTCACCAACTTAATCTTCATCATCTTTTGGTGGCAACCCGTCCGCCGGCTTAAAGAAGCCGCGGTCAACGCGTTCCCCAAAGTTCATATCAATGTCCGGCCGATACGATGGTTCGACCCGCCGGACAAAGTTCAATTTATTAATTTTAGTCGTGGTCGCTTGGACTTGGGCCTCATCCATATAAATCACCACGTAATGGCCTTTGCGAGACTGGTACGAAATATGTCCAAATCGCTTCAATTGCCGCACCTGCTTCATCGAATGCATATACACAATCAATGACCGCCGGGGGTTCACTGTAAATTCCATCGAACTGCCACCTCTTTTTTCAACTATTCTTGTTAAATGTTAGGCTAGAAACGCGATTTCGTCAACTATCAATGTTAACCAGCATGATTAAACGAAGCGCCAACTATTACCGCTACCGACTGATTCTGAATTCAAATATAAATCGCTTATATCATGGGTTACTATAAATTTCAGTATCGTTAGTTGCCGTGCAAGGATCATTAGTTCAGCCCGCTTTTAACGTACAAACCTCGCTAACATACTTGATGACACTTTCTAATTACTAGTCCGTTTGACCATACCGGCAGTTAGCAAAATTAATAACTAACATAAAGAGGCTGTGACATAAGTCTCTAAATTTAAAGCTGGTGAAGTGAAATCTTCGGA
>NZ_AYGX02000082.1 GCF_000498955.2 Lactiplantibacillus fabifermentans DSM 21115
TTATGCTGAACAATTTGTCCAAAAATTCGGATTAAATTTGCAATCTACCATATAAGTTACCTTCCTTTTTCAATGGACAGAGTTGCTATGTACACATGACGGTCTACCACCTTGGTAGACCGCCCTGAATTAACTCGGTGCATTCGTTAATGACCAAGTTAATTCACCGGAATAACTGCCGGCTGTCAGTTGTTGATCATGAATCGTTAACGTGGTTGGTTCAGTTCCTTGATTGAGTAGCAGCAACCAAGTTCCGACGCCGGCGTTCTTATCGGCAACTAAAACGTTATTGACTGAGCCGACTGTCAAGTGACCTTGATTGACAAGCCGTGGTGTCCGACTAACGTTAGTCCCCGCCGACTTAATCGTGACAGAACCTAAATCAATTGTAGCAGTTAAAGCCTGTGAAGTGTTGGTTAATGCACTGGGCGTTACTTGCAAAGTCCACCCCGCCCCGGTACCACGGCGATCGGTAATCTGAATCATCGCCCGGGAATTCGCGGCGGTCGTAGTTACTGGCCCACGACTAGCAGTAATTGGTTTGAAAGTTAAGTTACTTAAAAAGTCTAATGAAAGTTGATCGCGGGACCCAGTCCCACTCGTAAGCCCGTCATCTGCAGTATCACCTGGATAAGGTTGACTCGAATCTTGCGGGTCAACCGGATCAACAGCGCTGTCGTCATCACTGGGGACTAAATTAATATCGACTTGGGACTGTTGCGACGTGCTCGCATGCACCCTTGGAGTCAGTCCCATCATTAAACTACTACTCATGAGGATGGCGAGCAATACACGCATCCATCGCACCTCATTTCAGTTCGTTAAAATGATTCGTCTAGCTTGGGGCGTTAGTTAATGACCAAGTTAAAGTTGATTTATAAGCACCACTAACCGTCCCCGCTGGAACTTTCAAGCTAACATTGTCAGCATCATGAGTTAACGTGAATGCCCCAATCCCTTCATTAGTTTGCGCTGTTAACACTTTAGTAGCGACAGTCGTCACTTCTAAATTTTCAGTTGCTGGGAAAGTTGACGTGTTTTCTGAATCAACCGCGGCAACCTTACCATTGGTTAAATTAAGTTGGGCACCTTTCATCTCAGTACCCGTAGTTGTTTCAAAAGCGGTCCGAGCAACGGTTACATTCCACCCAGTGGTGTTCCCAGGGTTGGTTACTTGTAAATTGCCATCAATCGATTCAGCTTCATATGTTTTTGTTGCGTGCGTATTTTCTTGCGTCCCCATATGGATATTAGGCGCTGAGTCTAACGTAATCGCACTGTTTTCAGTATCTTGTTCCAAAGTAATATCGGCGGTTGTTGATTTGTTTTGGTCGTCGTCAGCAGCTTGAGCAGCTATCGGTAAAACGGCCATGAGTGTAACCCCGGCAAGTAATGTCCCTAAATATTTTTTCATCTACGGTTGCTCCCTTGTTGTTGTTTGACGGCTAGGCCACCAAAGTTTGAGTAATAACATCAATAAACTAATAATTAATAATCCGATTCCTAACAAGACCCATTGCTGTAATTCACTGGTCTGTGGTAATAATCCGCCTAACGGACCATGACCACTATTACTCGCTGGGCTAGTAATGGTCACCGCATACGTACTTCGTTGTACATCGGCTCGCGCTACTAGTAGTGACTGACTACTAATGAATGCCATCAAGCTAGCCAGTCCGAGACACCATTTCATGCCAATCACCTCCTTGGTTGGGCTAATTATTAATTGTTAATCCAAAATAAACTTTATGACTGACAAGCAGATTTTTTATTCTCGCTATCAGCAACGAAAATATAGCATGGTAAGTAAAGCCTCGTCAATTGATAAGCCGGCCTAACCATTGACCGAGAACGCCTTTTTAAGAGCATTCTTGGTCAATTCTCATTTTAATAGAAATACAAATAAATTCATACGAACTGTTTTAATCAGTTTAGTGACAAGGCTTCTACCATTAACAAGTTGACTACTTTTATAAAATTAGTGACGCCACTTAACTAAAAAACAAGGAGACATTATATTTTGATTAAATTGTAATGTGAGTGTTCATTAGTAAATGTTATGGATAACCATAATCATAAATAAGCAATATATTTTTGAAATGTAAGCGCTATATACATTGACAGTACGGGATAACATTTAATTCAGGTTCCTTAACCATTCACGCCCCAATCGGTTAAAATTAATCAACTTCAAAATCAGGTGCTATTAACTTGATTAAAAACACATTTTAAAACAAATAAATTCACCCTAGTAATTTAAATAGTAAACAATTTTCAGTAGTTAGTATGTATAAATCTGCGTAATACCAGCATAAAAGTACGTCAACTCGCTATGGTATACTAATAAAAATGACGTATTCACAAAGGAGGCGATCGCTTGCCAGCAAAAAAGACTTTTGACGATGACCAAGTCATTGAACAAATCATGCATTTATTTTGGCAAAATGGTTATTACCATACTTCGATGGACGAAATTGTCGCAACAAGTGGCGTAAAAAAGCAAAGCTTATACAATGCACTTGGTGACAAACACACATTATACTTAAAGGCGCTCCAGCGATGTTACCACCAAGGGTTGACCGCGAGTGTGCAAGCCATGCAACAGCTAGAACAGGCTGGTGAAACCCCACTAACGGTGCTCGGAATGCTATTTAGCCGTGACTTGATCACTGACCAGCATCCCGCTGGTGACATGATGGCCAATGCTATTGCCGAGTTTGGCAATACCGATCAAGCTGTCACACAAATCATTAATCAATTTTATGATGACTACACAACATTAATGGCGGCAGCTATTTTAAAAGGTCAAGCGAGTGATATCATTCGCCAAGATCAATCCAGTACGGCGCTCGCGCAAAGCTTATTAGAAGCACGCATTGGACTGCAAACGCATATCCGTCAAGGGAGCCAGCCTGATATTAAACAACGTGAAGCAACTTGGTTAGCCTTTTTGAAGGTATAACAACTTGTCATAATCATGACAGGTCACATTCTTAAAAAAGTTCAATTTCAAGAATCCTACCCGCTTACAAGCTTGCTGGCGTAGGATTCTTTAGCATAATCAAATTTTTATTGCACTACTTTTCCAAAAAATAAATTGTTGATAACCATTTGAATTCCTTACTTTCTAAAATAATTTTTGAATTATTTTCAGGATTCTTAAGCCGTTATCTCCAAAGGGTTCCAGATTGTAACCCTAGGAGAAAAGTACCGTTAACGTCATTATGTAAGCGTTGACAATTGCAATTAGCGGTGTTTTAATGTAGGCATGGTTGTTATAACAACATAACAAGTTAGGGAGAATCCCAATGGCTAATATTTTGCCACTGTACCAAAGCATGCTTAATGAATTAATTCGACAAATTGAATCTGGAGAATTAGCGGAGAATACGAAGCTACCTTCGGAACAAAAACTAGGTGAGATGTATCACGTTTCTAGGATTACGGTTAGACGCGCACTTTCCGAACTAGAACGTAAACAATATATCTACAAAAAACAAGGTCAAGGCTCATTTGTTTTGCAAAAAGACGATGCCGACATCGGCATTCATTATTTGAACGTGCGGCAGGCCATCATCAATATGGGCGCCACACCAAAAGTGAAGCTTGAGCATTTTAGCTTACTAGTCGATGGTCAAAATTCAACCATTCGATCTGAGCTCGGTTTGAATGCTGATGACTACCTTTACCAAATGCAATATATGTTCTACGCAGATGATCAACCCGTCTTTGACGAAACAGTCTATCTGCCCTTCAATCGTTTCCCTAAGATTTTTCGCAGTGAGATTACCAATAATGACTTAGTTCCCTTTTTAGTGAAAAAATACGGCTTAACCGCTGATTTCTTCACGCACACGCAAGCCGGACTAATCACTAAAGACAATCGCCAGCTGTTCCAGTTAAATGTTGGGGATCCACTCGTCAAAGTTCAAACGAGTGGGATTGAAAAACAAGAAGTTATTTTTTACAGTACGGCAACCGTCGTTGGTGACTTGATTATGTACATTATTAGCTAGTCATCATGATGGATTATATGGAATAGAGGGATAAAACATGGGTGAACCAAATATTGTTTTAACAAGAATTGATAATCGTTTAGTGCATGGTCAAGTAGGGGTCGTTTGGACTTCTTCGGCTGGCGCCAATTTATTATTAGTCGCTAATGATGAAACTGCCAATGACCAATTACAACAAGAATTGATGGCAGCAACTGCTGAAACATCCGGTGTTGGTATTCGTTTCTGGACCATTGATAAAACCGTTAGCACGATCAGCAAAGCTAGTGCCCGGCAAAAGATTTTCTTAATTATCCGGACCCCTCAAGATGCCCGTCGCTTAGTTGAAGGCGGCGTGCCAATTAAAGACTTAAACATCGGTAACATGCACTTCTCACAAGGTAAGACGCAAGTCACTAAATACACTTACATGGATGACCAAGACAAAGCAGACTTAAAGTTCTGTGCTGATCATGGTGTCAACGTCTATGTTCAAGAAGTACCTGAAGACAAAAAACAACCTTTGGAAGAAGTGATTTAGATGTCTGTCACACTTATGCAAGGTCTTTTAATTGCCTTGTTTGCCATCATCGCCGGTATTGATTTCTGGTTGGAAGGTTTTTATATTTTCCGTCCAATGATCGTTTGTACCGTTACGGGTGCCATCCTCGGTAATCTGACCTTAGGGATTATTGCTGGTGGGCTAACTGAATTAGCCTTTGCTGGTTTGACACCAGTTGGCGGGACCCAGCCGCCTAACCCAATTATGGCCGGTGTTATGACTGTTGTTTTAGCTTATACAACTGGCAAAACGCCTGCCACTGCGATTGGCCTCGCATTACCATTTAGTGTTTTAATGCAATATATTATTTTATTCTATTACTCTGCTTTTTCAGTTTTAACTAAAAAACTTGATACCTATGCCGCTAACGGTGAAACCAAGAAATTCACTCGGTTAGCCCTGTTACCAACTTGGATTGTCGCCTTATCCTATGGGTTAATCGCCTTCTTATGCGTCTACGGCGCTCAAGAACCCATGCGAGCCTTAGTTAACTCGATGCCAACTTGGTTGAGTCACGGCTTTGAAATTGCTGGGAGTATCTTACCAGCCGTTGGGTTTGGCTTATTACTTAAGAGTATGTTAAAAGCCGAATATGTCCCTTACTTATTATTAGGTTTCACCGCTGCTTGCTTCATCAAGTTCGGTAACTTAATGCCAGTAGCCGTTATTGGGGTGGCCTTAGCATTCATCGAATACTATCACAACAAGCGTTCCATGGATAACGAAAAGAAAATCAAGACGATGATCGATAACGCTGGTGGAAATGGAGATGATAGCGATGGCATCTAATGCACCCGAAAATAAAGGACGCGGTAAATTAACTAAACGCGATATTTCCCGTTTAGGCCTCCGTTCAATCTTTAACCAATCTGCAATGAACTACGAACGTATGCAAGCCGATGGTTGGACCTTAGCCATGATTCCAGCGCTCAAAAAGATTTATAAAGATGATAAAGAAGGCCTAGCCAACGCAATGGGCGCCAACCTTCAATTCATCAATACTAACAACTACGCTGCGCCATTACTGCTTGGATTGGAAGCCTCCCTTGAAGAACATGGTGAGAAACGTTCAACTATCGATGGCTTGCGGATTGCCTTATTCGGGCCATTAGCCGGAATTGGTGACGCGATTACTTGGTTCACCATTTTACCAATCGTGGCCGGAATTACTGCCTCATTTGCCAAACAAGGTAGCATCTTAGGGCCATTGGTCTTCTTCCTCGTTTATGTGGCACTGTTCTTTGCCCGGATTCCAATTGCCCAATTGGGTTATAACGCTGGGACTAAAGCAATTTCTAAGATTCGTGAAAACTCAGCAATCGTCTCGCATGCCGCTAGTATTTTAGGTTGTACAGTTATTGGTGGCTTAATTGCCACTTACGTTCAAATTACAGTTAAGACAAAGATTCCAGTTTCTGCTGGCCATACGATTTCTATTCAAACTCAGTTTTTTGACCGGATTTTCCCTAATATTTTGCCATTAGGCTATACGTTCTTGCTTTACTGGTTACTCAAAAAGAAGAACGTCAGCCCAGTTGTTTTAATTTTAGCGACCTTCGTCTTAGCAATTGCCCTTTCATGGTTAGGAGTGCTTTAATATGAAAATTATCGTTACTGGCCATGGAAACTTTGCCACTGGTATTCAATCCACGGTGAAACTATTAGCCGGCGAATTACAAAACGTGGAATTCATCGACTTCACTGGTGATATGAATGACGTTTCCTTGAACGGCAAATTAACCACTGCCCTAGCAGATACTGACAAAGCCGTTTTCTTCTGTGACTTACTTGGCGGGACCCCTTTCAAAGAAGCCGTTAAGATTAGTACGACTGCTGATCAAGATATTGCCGTCATTACTGGTTGCAACGTTGGTTCTTTACTGGAGGTCGGCTTCCAATTAGCTGATTATGCTGGTACTGCGACCGAACTAGCCACGACATTAGTCACAACTAGTAAGGCCCAAACTAAAGTCTTTGAACACCATGCCGTCATCCAAGATGCTGACGAAGACGGTATCTAATCTAAAATTGTGCGATTAAATTGAAACGCACATCAAAATATCCTGATAGGCTGTCGGTCTTCATACCGCTACCTATCAGGATATTTTAGTTACTTATTGATACGCCGAAACTAGCCAATGTTGGCCAGTCGAACTCAATTGACTGCCGAAATACTGGCGCATCGCTTGCACGCCTGCATAACTATTAAAATCAAATTGACTCGTTAAAGTATCACTAGCAATCAGCTCCCGCGCAAATTGTAAATCTTCCGGTTGGATTTGCTGGCGAAAAGGATGCTCCTCTTCCGCAATAATCGGTAACCACTGCCCTTTCACGACGGCAGCGGCCCGTTGATAACGCCAATCGTGGGTCAACAACGATTGCATGTCAGCGGGTTTGAGTGGTTTAGTCATCCCCACCACTTCCTTTCAACGATACTACTTGACCAATTGGCGGTTGCACCGACAACTGGTCAGTCGACTTCGCCAGTAGCCAAATCACATTCGTAAAACCGTAATTCTCAACTTGGCGCTCCCCGCGACCATCCGTCAAAATCAAAGCCAACGTAGTGCGATTAGTTAAATGTCGCCGCGCTAAGTCATCAAAGATACTTTGAAAGACAGTGCCACCGCCACCGTGACGTTCAAAGCGGATTTGTTGCGGTAGCCTTGCTTGGTAAGTATGGCCAGGTTGCACAATAGCATCAAAGGCGTTGACCGTAATCGTAGCGGTCAACGCCTGAGTCAAGGTGGCCACTTGCCCTAATAAATATTGTAAGGTCGCATCACTAATTGAACCGGAATTATCGACATAGACTTGCACATCTAACCGCGTATCACTAATTTGACCTGGTAATTCCATCCGCGCGGGTTGGCGACGATTAAAGCGGGCGCGCGAAGCTTTCCGGCCGGTCGGCATCTGGCCGAGTCCTTTGACAATCAGTCGACGCCAGTTCAGTGCGGCCGTGGTCGGTTTAATCTCCAAACTAGCCGCCACTTTTCCGGCCACTAATCCCCGACCAGCTTCTGGCGTATGCGTCCAAGCATCATGGGTCAGCTGTTGTAAGCGGGCTGCGGCTAAATTTGGATTAGTGAGTTGTCCCGTTGCGGCTTGCCAGCCATCGACGCCATCAATTTGCGCTGTTAGTGTCTTTGACCCCCGACTAGTCGTTTTGGATTGATTACGATTATTTTTAGGTTGCGGCTGCCCCTTATTTTCCGGCGGAGTAGCTGACTTAGTCTTCAGTAACTCGAGATAAGTCTGTGAATCAGCCTTAATCGGCAATTTAGTTGTCACCATTGGCTGGACGGTGGTCAAACTAGTCGCCATGGGTGGTAATCCCGTGACATACTGATTAACCGCCAAGTCGGTGGCTAACGTGGTTAGCTTTGACTGGGTTGGCACTTGCTGTCGATAGCGTAGCGGATGTTGCCAAATCACATGTAACGCCACGTGCTTTAGCCCCGCTTGTAGCTGATCAAACCGTTCAAAAGTCTGTGCTAAGGGGGCCGCTGCCCACCGCAATTCCAACCGGTTTTGTACCCAAATTAAAGCAAATGGCGTCATTTGCGCCGGCGCAGATTGACGTGGCAAGCGCGTTAAAATCTCACCATAAAACGGAGCAGCCGCTAATAACTCAATAATTGCCCGTTGGACCATTGTCGCACTGGCCGACTCGATATCTGGGGTCGGTACCATCAACATATTTTGCCGCCATCGGGCATATTCCATCGCGTTATTGAGCATGACGGTGCTTCCTTTCTATTGATTTGACCAACTAGCCACTTGTTGTAAATATTGATATAACGCCGTTACATATGGACTCGTTTTAGCAATATTGGCCGTATAGAGCTGTTTCAACAACTCACGGTTCTGACCAATTTGTTGAACTAGGGCGAACTGACCATCTTGGCTCAACGTTTGTAACAGCTGTAAAAAGCGACCAGCATTGCGGTCATCCGTCAATGGATAAGTGGTCGTTAACGCTAAACAACTTGCTAACACGGTGCTTTTTTGTGGTTCACTCATTGTTTGAAATTGTTTTAAAGTTGGAGCTGGAACAACTGCGCCGACCGGCTGACTATCATATAGCATGGCCGGTGTTAAACGTATCGCCTGTTGTTCCAAGAATTGTTCAAATGCTAATCCGAGAGTCACGCCAACGTCACCTTGGAAAACATCCAAAGCAATCGTTTCGCGGGTAGCGGCCGGTAATTTCTCTAGTTCCATTAAATTCGTTGATACGCGCGTCCAAGCACGTGGTGTGGCTCGTAAGTCAGCCTGTTCATCGGTTTGATATAACCGTGTAACATCCTCGCCAATAAATTGTTGGACTAACGGATGAATGTTGGGCTGACCATTTTCGTCAGTTGTTTGGGCCCAGCTCAGCCAATCGTTAGGATCCATTTCCATCACTAATCGCACGGTTCGGTCCTTAATGGCCGCATCGCCGGCCACTACGCCATAATCGCTAGCTTCAAAGCCAGCCATACTAGCATCTGGATTTTCAGCAATAACCAATTTAACTTGATTGGGTAGTTTTAAGGTATTAATTGTTCTTTGTAAAACTAAATTCATCAATTCGCTTTGAACTGCTTGGGTTCCCCGATTAAATTCATCCAAAAACCAAATAATCGGTTGTTGCGGGTGGGCTTCGGCAAATTGAATAATTTCAATTAAAGTGTGGGCATAACCATATTGGACATCAGCTAACTGACCATAAGCGGCTGTTTGAATAAATGAATCACTTGTCAGCGGTGGCACTGGAATTGCTAAGTCTCCCTTTTCTGACAAACTCACAACCGTCGTGAATAGTTTCGCATTCATCTGTTCGGCTACTTCCGCCACGAGGGCCGATTTGCCAATCCCAGCTTCCCCCACAATATTCGGCACATTGCCAGCTTGGAGCACGACTGGAATAGCCGTTAATAATGCTTGATACGATAATGCCATCCTTAATTGACCTCAACTTTCAAATGTTTCATGTGAAACAATCAAGTAAATGCGAGCTGATATTTCACATGACTTTCACCATTACCATCCGGAATAACTTGTAATTGTGCCGGTAATTGGCTCTCTAATTCGCGAACATGACTAATAATCCCAATCATGCGGGACTGTCCTTCCACTTGTTGCAAAGTTTCCATCGCCATTTCCAAAGCATCTTCATCCAATGAACCGAACCCTTCATCAATGAAGAGGGCATCAATTTTAATTCCGCCGGCTTGTTCTTGAATGACGGTGGCTAATGCTAATGCCAATGATAACGCGGCAACAAAACTTTCACCACCAGAAAGAGTATGCACACTGCGAACCTTACCGGCATTATCATCATAAATATTGATCTCAAGTCCCGACATGTTCCGGGAAGTACCTTGAGAATCATCTAACCGGAACTGATAACGATTCCGGGTTAACTGGGCAAGACGTTGGTTACCGACTTTTAAGACCCGTTGCAAATAAGTTTGTAAAACAAACCGTTCTAAACTAAGTTTTTGGGGTCCTTTACCATTAGCAACATTCGATAATTGAGCCATTTCAGCCAGCTGTGCTTGTTGGTCACGGACGGCTGCTAAGGTCTTTTGCATTTTTTTAACGATAGTTTCATTACTTTGTAGCCGTTGTTGTAAGTCATAATACGCTTTTTCGGCGATTTGTTCAGCGGTCTGAGCCGCCGTGACTTTAGCGGCTAATGCATCCAAATCTGGCGCTGGTTGCGCCTTAATTTGTTGCTTTAAAGTGGATAATTGCCCAGTCAATTGTGATAACTGTTGGTCAAAATTTTGAGTGGCTTGCCGTAACGTCGGTAAAGTTGATAACTGTGCCAACAAACCGGATAACTGGTCAAAATCAGCTTGTCCCCACTGGGCAGTCATCGCATCAGTTAAGGCCGCATTAGTCGTCGTTACTGTCGCTTGGGCATCATCCAAATGCTGTTTGGTGGTAATTAATTGTGCCGCCACTGCCGAGGCATTTTCTTTAATCTGGGCTAGTTGTGCATCAGCTCGTTTAACCGCGGTCTCATAGGCTGTTTGTTGTTCTGATAATGTCGCAATATGAGCTTTCAAGGCTGACAGCGTTTCATATTCATTTGAACGTTGTTTTTCTTGATCGGCTAACCGCGTTTTCAGCTGTAAAACTTGGTTAGTCGCCGTCGTGACAGCCTCCGTATAGGTCGCTTGTTGGGCCGCTAAAGCGGTTAATTTATCTTTTAACGCAACACTATTCGCCTGCGCATTTTCGGCAACTTTAATCGCCGCCTGATTCGTTTCCTGCTCAGCCGCTAGCCGGCGCTGGTTTTCAGCTAATGTCTCAGCCAATTCATTTGCGGTCACTGATACCGCCAAACTAGTCTTCAAATCAGCCAATAAAGCCTGTTCTAATTCGGTCAACTGAGCCTGGGCAGTTACCAACTTGGCTTGTTCGTTATCCAACTTAGTCTTAGCCGCACTCAATTGTTGGCCAGCATGTTCACTTGCCGTTTGTGCCGCTTTAACCTCTTCTTCAGCAACGGTAATCGTATCAACTGGCGCCGGATTAGGATGTTCAATTGACCCACAAACTGGACATGGTTGTTCTGGCAATAATCGTTGACTCAAAATGGCGATTTGTTCACTGGCCCACTGACTATCTAATTCTTCATAAGCAACCCGTTGCTTATTAGCCAACTCCGACTGATCAGTAACAGCCTGTTGTCGCGCTTGAACTGCAATTTTAGCCTGACTAACAACTGCCTGTTGCCTGGTATAAGCTTGATATTGTTGTTGCAAGTTTTGTAATTCATGGCCACGCTGTGCTAAATCAGTCTGAGCGGTCAACAAACTTGGCAACACTGCCCCTCGTTCAGCCTGTTCACTTTGTTGTTGCGTTAAGCTAGTCAATTGCGTCGCTAATTCATCCGCTTGTTGCTTAGCTTGCGTCTCCGCTGCGACTGCGGACTTCAAGGCCATCTGAGTCTGATCAATTTGTTCATACACCGCTTGTTGGGTGGTCAACGTAGTAATTTGTCGCACCCGTGTCTGCGCGGCCGGTTCCTCAGCTTGTAATTGATTGACCGTTGTTTGGACGGCAGCTTGTTGTTGCTGTAGCTCCACTTGCTTATTCAATAACTGCGTTTGACGATCACTTTCAACTGCAACTTGATTCTGGGCGGATTTCAATTGATTGGCAGTCGCCGCCAATGCTTGCGCCCATTCCAACGTTTTAATTTGAGCCTTTTTAGCATCAATCGTCGCTTGTTGTCCTTGCAACTCAGTCAATTGTTGTTGATATTGGGTGAACGCATCGTAATTAGCTTGCAACGTCTGACCAGCTTGTTGGGTCTGACGTGCCTTCTCCAAGGTCGCCTTAGTCCTATCAAAAGTGACCTTTAATTGGGCTAAGTCGCTGGCTTGTGCTGCTTGTTCAATTAGTTGGGCGTCGACGGCCGCTTGGGGTGCCATGGCGGCTAATTCTTCAGCGGTATAAGCCGTCGTCCAAGTCAATTGTTGTTGATAGGTCGTTAACGTTTGGGTAGCAACTGCATTGGCTGTTTCCTGATCCTTTAAACGGTCCCGTAGTTTTTGCGCCCATAGTCCGAATAGTCCCGTACCAAAAATATCACGCAAAACTTTCTCTTTATCATCACTATTTGCCATCAAGAACTTGCGAAATTGGCCTTGCGGTAGCAAGACGATTTGCACGAATTGCTCCTTGGTCAGCTGCAGCAAGTCACGAATTTGAGCTTGGACCGCATTGACCTTAATGTATTCTTCGACTTCTTCGCCAGCTTCATCAAAAACGGTCAACACAACACTCGCCACACGATTAGTCGTTCCCTCGCCACGCTTTTTGTTCACAATCTGGTCGGGTGAACGCACAATCCGATAGGTGCGACCAAGATGTTCAAACGTAAAGGTCACTTCGGTAATATCATCCAATGTGGCAAAGTCAGACCGCATTTGTTTAACTTGGCGATCACTACCGGAAGTGCCGCCAAATAACGCAAAACACATCGCATCAAAAATTGTTGTTTTACCAGCACCCGTTTTGCCACTAATTAAGAAGACTGGAAAATCATTAAACTGGGTAAAATCAATTGTTTGTTGTCGGAATGGCCCGAAAAAGTCTAATTTTAAAGTTAATGGTCGCATGTACCTAGTCCTCCTTATTTGCAGCAGTTAGCGCAGCTTGCGCCCACTTTTGTTGTTGCTCAGTCATGGCAGTTTCCGTTTGTTTTTCGAAAAATTGGTCTAACAATTCCATCGGGTCCAAATGCGGATCGACCGTTTCCGTCGGGGTATCGCTAACGACTGGACCATCAGTACGTTCCAATTCAATAATCCGAGGATAAACATCGCGTAAAGCTTGCATGACATTCGGAATGACTCGTTTATCCGTCAATCGAATCGCTAGATAATCATCTTGCGCCTGTTCCTTATAAAATTCAGGGGCCGTTAAGTCTGCAAAGGCCCCTTTTAAGACCCGAACATCGTGAATCGGGGTTAGTGGTTTGAAAGTGACCGCAAACGGATCTGTGTCGACAATCCAAACGCCTTTTTGCTGATTAGCTTCGGACACTGAGAATTTCAGCGGCGAGCCACTATACCGAACCCGTTCCGCATGCAAAGCATCCTTACCGTGCAAATGGCCCAAGGCGACATAGTCAAATGGCGCTAAATCAGTGACTGGAATGGCGTTCAAACCACCGACCATCACCTGAGTTTCGGAATCAACATGCTCACTACCGGCCGCAAAAAAGTGCGCCACTAACACGTGCTTTTTGGCGGGATCAAACTTTGCTGCCATCGCGGCGACGATTTGTTGCATCGCATCAGCCGCCGATTTAATGCTGTCATCATCAAAGTATCGCCGCGCTTCAAATGGTTCAAAATAAGGCAATAAGAACACTTGCGTATCATCAAATTCAACGGGGGTGAACGCCTGACTTAACTTTGTATTCAAATAATAGTCCGTGGCTTTGAACCAAGGACTCCCAGTCCGTAAACGCGTCGCACTATCATGGTTGCCACTAATTGCTAAGACGGGTAAATGTTGTTTTAAGTTTAAATCAATCAACATGTTATCGAGTTGATTGACCGATTTTTCATTGGGAATCCCACGATCGTATAAATCACCGGCAATAATCATGGCATCAACTTTTTCGGCCAATGCAATCGCCTGAATTTGTTCATAAGCCGCTTGTTGATCTTCCGCCAAGTCAAATCCATGTAACTTCTTACCAATGTGCCAATCTGCGGTATGTAAAAATCGCATCGTGACGCCTCCTTCAAGTCAGTTAATTATCTGCTGTTAGCATAGCATTAATTAGGTCAAAAGAACACATGTTCGTATATCATTTTTCAATTTATATCTTAAATTTTACCACGCTGATTAGCTAGTAACGTTTCCTTACATAAAAATCCGTGCATCGCAAAATGAGTTGTATAATCAAATTAATGATTAGTTGTTAATCTACATTGACTTAGTTAGCCGTTTTATTATTCTAGTAGCAAAGAAACCGTTTCCGAGCCATGTCGATAATTGTTTCCTACTTATATAAATCATTAATATCATGAGTATATTGTGAGCGATTCATTTTAAAGTGTTATAGAATAAGTTAAGTTAGCAATTATTCTAATAAAGGGAGCGTGTTTACAATGCGCAAATATTTTGCCGAATTTCTCGGTACTTTCATGCTAGTCTTTTTAGGGACTGGCGCCGTCGTCGTTGCTAAAGGCGACACCTTAACGATTGGGTTAGCCTTCGGGTTAGCGATTACCGTTTCAGCTTACGCCTTTGGGGGAATTTCTGGAGGTCACTTTAACCCCGCCGTCACTACGGCCATGTTAATCAATCGGCGGATCAATGCCGTTGATGCTTGTGGTTACATCGTGGCACAAATCTTAGGGGCCATCGTGGCTTCCGCTTGTGTTCGGAGTTTCGTCAGTGCCATGGGCTTAGCAACTAACGCCTTAGGTCAAACTGATTTCTCCAAGATTAATAGCGGGATGGCTTTCTTCGTTGAAGCCTTAGTTACCTTCTTATTCTTGATGGTTATTTTGAACGTCACGAGCAATGACCATGGTAACGGGGACTTTGCCGGCGTGACGATTGGGATTACTTTAGCCTTCTTAATCATCGTCGCTTTGAACTTAACCGGCGGATCATTGAACCCAGCTCGTTCAATCGGACCAGCAATCTTTGCTGGTGGTACCGCCCTTTCACACTTATGGGTCTACATCTTAGCACCTGAAGTTGGGGCCATTTTAGCCGCTTACTGTGCACGAGTTTTAGGCAGTGAAGATTAATATCAGCTAAATTAAAACGCAACGACGAAATTGTCGTTGCGTTTTTGTTCATTCTAAACTTTGCAATAAGTGGTATAAAGCCCCATACAAGTTAGCGTCATTACTAAATTTCCCCGTCATAATCGCCGGTGCCGTCAACGTCGTTTCAATAATTGGCAAACCATGATACAGCTTCAAATACTCTGAACGAATCGTTGACGCCACTATTGGCTGGGCCGAAATGCCACCACCAATGACATACCGTTCCACATCAATCACACTTTGCATATTCTGAATTGTTAACGCAATCGTGTGGCAATATGCCGTAAAAATTTTAACCGCAGTAGGTTCGCCAGCATTGATGGCTTCAAAAACTTTAAGGCCATCGTGATGGTCCACTAACTTGAGTTCGGTTGCAATTTGTTCAATCATTGCCACGGCCGACCCGCGCAATCCGAGCATCCCCGTCATGGTTTCATCAGTGTCACTAAGCATGAAGCTCAATTCACCGGCTTGAAAATGACTGCCCGAGAATAATTGGCCATTTAATACCAAGCCACCACCGACGCCCGTTCCGAGCACCAAGGCGACCCCATTTTGACAATCTTTCAAATTACCTAACCATAATTCGGCTAAAGCGGCGGCTTTGCCATCATTTTCAACCATGACCGGCACGCCGGTTGGGACTGATAAATGATCTGCTAGGCGCTGCCGGTCCAAAAATGGCAATGAGCCGCCACCATAAATAATTTCATCCGGATGACGAACTTTGCCGGGAATACTAAAAGCTAACCCGTCATACTGTCCTTGATACTGATCAATTAACTGCTGAATTGGGGCCAAGAAGGCTGCCAACGATTCTGTCGGAGTCTTAAACCGGTGTTTTTCAATTAACTGACCACTTCGATTAATGATGCCATATTTGATATTCGTACCGCCAATATCGAATACTAAATACTTACTCATTAAAATCACCTCACGTTTATTTAACTAAGTATTTGCGAATCAAGTACGTTGGTGTACAGCTCCAGGCATGACAGTAACTATTAATCACTGGACTGCCATATGGTGAAAAGCTTAAATTTTCGGGTTCAAAGGCTTCAAAGAACGTATCCGCGCCCAAGTCAATCATCTTGCCCCAATACGATTTAATCAGCTTAATCGCATCGGCTTGATGATTGGCTTCAAATAACGCCGCCGCTATATGATGATACATATAAGGCGTTGCAATCCCAGTTACTGGGAATAATTTAGCCACCGCTTTAGTCATCAATTGCTCGTTTTCAGCATCATCTAAAACATGCGCCAAAACCATCCAAACTTGACTGGCAATATTCACTTCACGGTTAGGGCCACTAACAAACAACCCTTGGTCGGCATCAAACAACTGTGATACGGCCGCGGCACTATAACGGTCGACAAGCGCTTGATAACGTGCAACTTGGTCTGGTTCTTTTTGTTGTACTAAACCAATGAATTGTTTCAATACATAGATGAGAATCGCTTGGCCCGCGGTCGCCTTATCAATCTTGGTCGACCAATCAACAAAGACTGGCCAGTCTTCATCCATCACTAATAAATCGTCGTTCCCGACTGCTTTTAAGGCTAGTTCTATTTGTTTTTTCGCAATTGGATATAAATCATTCAATACTTCATTATTTTGCGATTGTTTGTAAAAATCGCTTAATACCGAGATAAAGAATAAACTGTAATCATACATAAACGTATCATCTGGTGTGACTTTGGGTGTCGTGAAGACATTGGCAGAAATCTTACCTTCAGTCGTCGTCATTCCACCAAATAAGTACAAACACCGTTTAACCAGTTGGTCATCATTGAACGTTGCATAGTTCGCCAAGGCTTGTAAACGTAAATCTCCAAGCCATAAGCGATGATCCCGTTTAGGCCCATCTTCAAAGACTGATTGCATACAGTCATGTAACGTTTTAATGCTGACTTCATCAATACGTTTTAATTCCGGATCATCAATATTTACGAGTGGCACGTCCGTCATTGAAACCGCACTTTCAGTCACAACTTGCGGATTGCTAAAGCTCGCTTGCCACTTGGGGGAAGTATCTTTAACTTCAATTTCAACATAGCGAAAGGCATAGCGTCTTGGTAGCGATAATTTGGTCGGCAATACGTCTAAATGGATATATTCTTCCGTAATCCAAGAACTGCTTAACCAGCCATCGTAGCCACTGGCGTCGACCCCAATCTCAGCGGGCGTCTCGGCAAACGTTAAGTGTAAATACAACGGGGCGTCCATTGGCGAACCTACCGAGTCAATGTCGATACTGAACCGTCCAACTTGATGGTCGCCAAAATCAAGTACTAACTTACCGCCCTTCTTTAAAGCATAGGTTGGTAATTGCTTAATATCTTGATTGTTCGCAACCGCCTTATACCCATTAAAGGCTTGTTCATCAGCGACAATATCAACTAAATCCGTCGCCTTAACGGTCGTATGCTTTAGCTTAGGCTCATTAGCCGCCGCTTTTGCTAACAGTTTTTCGTCATGATTAAACTTAATATCGTTATTAATTTGGAATGTAAAAGCCATGATTTATCCCTCTTTCAAAATATGTTTATTGCGGCGACTAAGCACGAAGCAGAAGCCTACTACGGCCATAATTGCTAACAAGATGCCACCGACCATGAAAATACCGTTGACCGCCGTCGTCCCCGATAATTTGCTTAATAATGCTAGCCCGTATGGCGACATGGATGACCCTAAGTTAGAACCAACAAGTAAGAGCGACGTTGACAAGGTCGCTGAACCAGCGGGCGATACGATGCTGACTTGGTTGAATAAGTAAGGGACAAATAACGAGAAGGCCACCCCAACTAAGACACTCCCAATTCCGGCTAAGACAACACTATTAGCAATCGTCAAACAGCAAAACCCTAATGCCATTAAGACCAGCGAGAATGGAATCGTATATTGCCGAACAAGTTTGAAAATTGCCCCAAAACTAAACCCGGCTAACATACCCCCAACCGACATTAAACTAATAATATTTGAAGCATCCGTCGCACTACCGTAGCCATTAGTTGTCAATAACAACGCTAATTTGACCTGGGCAGCCATGTAAATCACTAAAACGGCAAACAAGAATAGGACGTAGCCGATAACTTGTAAGTTCGTCGATTGCTTAACTGGCTTAGCCGCAACATCACTCGTCGTTGCGTGTAAACCTTCCTTTTCAGGACTTGGTACGAATAAAATAAAGAGCACTAAAATTGGTAAAATAATGGCATAAATCCAAAAAGTAATGTGCCAGTTGGTCTTTAATAACTGACCGGCAACGTACGTCATAATGGCAGTCCCTAAACCTTGGAAGGCACTTTGAAAACCAATCAATTGCGCCCGGGTATCGCCATCATAGAAATCACTAATCATACTGACGGCTAACGAATTAAATAAGCCAAAGCCAACCCCTAAGCCCGCTCGCGAAATTAAAATCAACGTGAAGTTGGTACTAAAGACTGGCACTAATCCGGATACTAAGGCAATCACTAACCCTAAAATAACGGTTTGTTTTGAACCGATTTTTTTAGCAATGAAGCTGCTAAGTAACACGAAAATAACGACCATCAATGCCGGAATCGTGGTCAACATTTCAACCGACGACAAGGGTTCATTGGCAAACGTCTTCGCCATCGCCGGAATATTGCCAGAAATGGCTCCAGCCGATGTTAAGACTAATGAAATTGATAAAAGGGAAAATTTCATCAACCAACCTTTTTTCATAATAAATTCCTCTTTTCTGTTTTTGTTATCGCTTACAAGTCTTATTAAACCGATTTATGACACCGTTTACAATTTCGTGGCTACATGAGATAATTATCCAAAATACAGGTTGAAAGCGTACTAAGCCACACCAACTATCAGTTTAGTGTTAGTTTAGCTAGTAACTTCAACCCTTGATATGAAAGGATATATTTATGGATTTAGTTGCTTTAGACGCCTTTTTAAGGTCCGAAGATCCCATTGAAACACAACAACGGCTCCATGGCGGCAATGTCGTGGATGTTAAAATTACAGCTGAAAATAATGGTATTCCTCAAATGCCTAAAGCTGATTTTTTCAAGCGTGGCAATATTTTCGTTAACAAACACCACCGTTATTCATATATGCCCGCCCACACCCACAGCTTTGTTGAATTGAATTATATGTATTCTGGCCACAGCACCCAATATATTAACGGCGAAAAAATTGAGCTACACGAGCACGAATTGATCTTAATGGATAAAGATATCGTGCAACAGATTGATTATGTTGGTGAAAATGATATCTTGATTAATATTTTGATCCGTGATGATTCTATTTTGACCAATATCTTAAACAACTTGTCCCAATCAAAAAACTTGGCTACCGAATTCATGATTAATGCTTCCCGGGTCAATGCCGTTCACAATAATTTTGTGGTATTCAATTTACGCGATAATGAAATGGCGTTGTCATTAATTAATAATCTAATTATCAAGGGGTTAGGACACGCCCCCTACCGCAATCGCTCAATGAATTTATTACTGTCACTCATTTTGACTGAACTCGCTAATTCCATTGAGGTCACCGCCCAAGAAGCCGCCGATAATAACGATGACTTAGCCCAAATTTTGAGTTATATTGACCGTCACTTTACCTCACTGACACTGCGACAATTAGGCACGCATTTCGGCTATAATCAAAACTATTTAGGTAACAAATTGAAAGCTGAAACCGGTAGTACGTTTAAGGCCTTGATTGACAAAAAGCGTCTCGCCGAAGCAGAAGAACTATTACTTGAAACCAATTACTCCGTAGCTGAAATCGCTGAACGTATCGGTTATCACAGCACGCCGTCATTATTCAAACTATTCAATAAGCATTTACAATTAACACCGATTCAATTCAAGCGCCAGCGAGAAAATTGGCCAAAATAAATAGTCGTCGCAAGCCAAGTGCTTCCGACGACTATTTTTCCATGGATAATTAATTTTATTTCGAACGCCAATGTCGGTACCAAGAATGCAAAGTCCCAATCAACAGGCCAATAATAACGACCACGGCGGCGACATAGCCAAAGATCCCAATATTGGTAATCCAACTATTATCTGGATGACTCTGGACTAACAGTGACGAACCGACAATTAAAGCGGCTAAGATTACTGATAGGACGACTTTATTTACCATTGAGTCAATCCGATCAATAAACATTTTACGATGAGAAAAGACAATGTTGACCCGGGCTTGCCCGTTTTCAAAAGTGTCCAAAGCCGACAACAACCGCGACGGCAACTTGGGGGTATCCTTGAGTCCTTGCAAGGTGGCCAACAAACCGTCTTCCAACTCGTTACGAAGATTCAAATTTTCCCGCATGTAACGCCGAGCAAACGGTCGAGCGACATCCATCATGGATAGATTGGGATCAAGTAACTCCACAATACCCTCAATCGTTCCGAACGCCTTCCCAAGCATTGTAACGGCGGGGTTCATTTGGATATTATTACTCCGGCAGACTTTGACCATTTCAAACAATAAGCCTTGAAAATCAATATCTCCCAGTCCCGAATTGTAATACTGGCCTAAAAACGGCGCCAGATCATTGAAAAATTCTTCTTCATCCACTTCGCCGGTCCGATTGGAAATACCCAAGATTGCTTTACCAACTTGACGAGTATTCTCCGTCGTAACCGCCACGACCACGTTGGCAATCCCATTCATTAAGGCTGGACTAATGGTCCCCATCATCCCAAAGTCCAAATAGACTAAACGATATGGTGGCAATTGTCGTTTACCAAGCTTGCCATGTTTTTGTGGAACACTATCACGGTAGCCCATATCATCTGGTTTGAGCTCCCGTAACAAGATGTTACCCGGATGCGGATCAGCATGGAAAAAGCCATCTTCAAAGACTTGTTTTAAAAAGTTTTCGACCAGCACGTGGGCTAAATAGGTGCGCTCGTCGTCATATTCGTGACTGTCGGCGGCATCGGCCTGCGCCACTTGCGCCAGAAAATGTTGAATACTGGTCCCCGGCATATACTGATTGACCAATACTTTTTGCGTGCTGTATTTGCCGTATACCCGTGGCACGCAAATAATATCATCATGATTATTTAAGCGATAAAATCGACTTCCGTTTTTGACTTCGATACTCGTGTCTAATTCGTTGAATAAGGAGCGTTTAATCTCACCAACCATTTCTTGCAAATCAATGACTGATGAATCTGGAATGTAGCGTAATAACGGCAATGCCCGTTCAAACAACGAAATATCTAAGGCGACTTCCGCATCGATACCGGGATGCTGAACTTTAACGACCACTTTTTGACCATTCAACAACGTGGCGTGGTGGGTTTGCCCCATCGAAGCCGATGCAAAGGGTTGCTCATCGAAACTCGCAAACATCGCGGCCATTTTTTTGCCGGTCTGCGTTTCAATCGTTTGCTGAACGACGTCAAAGTCATCAGCGCGGACGTTATCTTGTAATTTTTTGAATTCATTAGCGAACTCGGGCTTCACGATATCGGTTCGCGACGATAAAATTTGGCCAATTTTAATAAAGGTCGGTCCTAATTCTTCAAAAGCCGCCCGCACTTGGTCGGGGTTCTTTTGGCGCGCTAAATTTGTGAGCACATTATATTTTCGTAATACACCGACAATCGTCCGAAAACGCGTGTGCCGATTTTGGTTTGCTTGCCAGTCTTTTGGCGTCGTATCAGCCATCCGGAAGTCTCCAATCTTAGCGTATTTTAACTTCTATTATGAGTCTTTTAACCGCAAACTGCACGAACTAAAACCGCATTTTGTCGAAAAAGTGTTGACAAATTTTTAATCAGGCGTTAGATTAAGGACACATTAAAAAACGGTTAACAAACGCGTTGATAAACACAGTACGTCGAAACTTGAGTGCCTAGAGAGTGTCAGGTTGGTGCAATGACATCACTACTTTTCGACCGAAAATCAGTTTTGAGCGGCGATGACGATGGATTCTTCCTAGTTGTCGTTGGGTGCTCCCATTATCGAGCCAGGGTATCGCTAGCGACCGGTCACTAGCCGTACCTGTGAGGTGATGATAGTAATATCATCGCAAAGCTAAGGTGGTAACGCGTTTTAAACGTCCTTGTTTCTGAGTCATAGTGCTCAGGTGCAAGGACGTTTTTTTGTTTAACCGACAAAATTAAGGAGTCTTGTGTATGCTTGATAAAATCCAAAAACGACAACTAACGAAACGTGATTACGTCACTTTGAGCTCGATGATTTTCGCCCTATTCTTTGGCGCTGGTAACTTGATTTTCCCTTTGCATTTAGGCCAATTAGCCGGTAGTCATTGGGGCGTGGCCGCCGTGGGATTTTTAGTCACAGCAGTATTACTGCCACTGCTCTCCGTTTTAGCCGTTTGTGTGACCAAATCCAAAGGAGTCTACGATATTGGTAAGCCCCTCGGCGCAACCTTTGCCGTCGTCTTTATGGTCTTGATTCACTTCACGATTGGCCCTTTCTTCGGGACTCCCCGGACCGCGACCGTTTCATTTACTGTCGGGTTGGCGCCCTTTTTCCCGGCTAAATATCAATCATTAGCCTTACTCGTCTTTTCGGCCGCCTTTTTCGGCTTAGCTTATTACTTGGCCACCGAACAAAGTAAAATCATGGCACGGGTCGGCAAATTATTAAATCCATTATTTTTGCTATTATTAGTCGTTATTTTCTTCGTCGGCTTTAGCAGTCCACTCGCTCATGCCGGTAATACAACTGCGACGGCGGCCTATCAAAGTGCCGGCTTCGTCAATGGCTTTCTACAAGGTTACAACACGATGGACGCCCTCGCCGGATTAGCACTAGGGGTCACCATCGTCACCGCTGTCAACTTCATGGGGCAAACTGACCCGAATAAAGCGGCCTGGGTGACGGCGCGGGCAGGGTTATTCTCGATGAGTTTTGAAGGCTTAATCTATGTCTTATTGATCTTATTAGGTGCCCAATCCTTAGGTCATTTCAAGCTTTCCGCTAATGGCGGGGTGGCTTTTGATCAAATCGTCAATCACTATATGGGAACTGCTGGCCAAGCCGTTCTGGCGGTGTTAATCATCACAACTTGTCTAACGACCGCCATTGGCTTAGTAGCAGCCTTTGCCCAAGACTTTCACAAACACTTTAGTTTTTTGAGTTATAAAGCTTGGCTCCGCCTAACTTGCTTAGCGTCATTTTTGACCGCCAACATCGGGCTAAATCAAATCATCGCTTGGTCCACGCCAGTTTTAATGTTCTTATACCCCTTAGCGATGGCTTTAATCTTCTTATCCATCTTGTCACCACTGTTCCACAAATCCGCCGTGGTTTACCGGTGGGTGGTGGTCTTTACCGTCGTCCCCGCTGTTTTCGATATGATGGCGGCCTTCCCAGCCGTAGTCAGTCAAAGTGCCTTAGGCGTTGCCATGGCCCACGTGCAAAGCTATTTGCCACTTGCTAGCAGCGGCATGGATTGGCTCGTCCCAGCATTAGTCGGGGCCGTCTTTGGGACGGTGCATTATTTAGTCTTACAACATAGTCAAAGCCGCGGCACGGCGACTGTTGGCCAACGTAATTAAATGCGTTACTAAAACCCGCCCTCAATAATTTGAGAGCGGGTTTTAAGGCCATAATTAAGCATTCAAAGCAGTCACAAAGCGGTCAAACGCTGCTTCACCAGCCGCATCCCACTTAAAGACCCCGGCATCCGCTAAAACGCGGGCAAAGACCTTACCAACTTCACGGTGCAAAATATCAGTAACATTGTCGGTCGTGAACGTATTTTGTGCCTTAAGCGCATCCGCCCACGGTTGGTGCATCGGTGCCATTTCGTTAGCTTCGCCAAGCACGTATTTACCGACTTCGTTTAATTCAGTCTTCAAGCGCGCTGGTAAAATCGCGCGGCCCATGACTTCAATCAAGCCAATGTTTTCTTTCTTAATATGTTGGACATCTTGGTGCGGATGGAAAATGCCATCTGGATATTGGTCAGACGTTTGATTATCACGCAACACGATATCTAAAACATAATCATCACCGACTTTACGCGCAATCGGCGTCGTCGTATGATGCCGGACCCCATCCGTGTAGGCGCGAACGTCGACACTTTCATCGGTATAGTCTCTCCAAGTATTATGAATCTTCGTTGCCGCATCGATTAAAGCCACCCGATTAGCACTAGTCAAACGAATCGTCGACATTGGCCATTTCACGACGCCTGCTTGCACGCCGGCCACCCCCACGTCGATTGATCGCGCAATCGGTGCTTTCATCATTGGGAATACATGGCGACCGCCTTGGTAATGTTCATGCGTCAACATTGAGCCGCCGACAATTGGAAGGTCCGCGTTACTACCAACAAAATAATGCGGTAATTGCGTGACGATTTCGAGTAAGTTACTGAACGTTTGCCGATTGATCTGCATCGGCCGGTGTACTTGATCCAAAAAGATCGAATGTTCATTAAAGTAAGCATACGGCGAATATTGGAAGCCCCAAGTTTCACCGCCAACCGTCAAACGGACGATGCGATGATTACTCCGGGCCGGATAACCTAAGCGACCTAAGTAGCCTTCATTTTCCATGCATAACTGACAGAGCGGATACCCATTTTCTGGTTGGTCACGGGCCGCCGCAATCGCCTTGGGGTCTTTTTCTGGTTTCGACAAGTTAATCGTGATTTCCAAATCGCCAAAGTCCGTTTGCGCTGGGAAAACAACATTTTTCGCAATCGCCCGCGTCTTAATGTAGTCATTGGCCTTACTTAATTGATAAAAGTAATCGGTAGCCGTTTCAGGACTCGTTTGATATTTATTCCAAAAAGTCTGATTGAGCACTGACGGTAATGGTGTCACGAGGTCCATCAATTGATCCGCTAAAATATCGCGGTCGGAAGGACTATCTTCGATCTTGCCGTGCGCGATAGCCGTTTGTACTAAGGCGGCCGTTAAGCTGCTTAATTGGTCGTCAACGGCCGTCACAAAGTCATCGTCGCCAATTAGCCCGGTAATCCGATTATGCACATAAATCGCATCTAATTCGCTATATGGCGATGGCGACGCAATTACTTTTTGCACAAATTGATCGACACTTGTCATTTTATCTGACCTCCAATATCATCGTAACCCGCGGGATGACTTTGTTTCCAGTTCCAAGCGGTCTTGATAATTTCTTTAACATCGTCGTATTGCGGTTGCCATCCCAGGACTTCACGGGCTTTATCACTCGCCGCAATCAGCGTACTAGGATCACCGGCCCGGCGTGGCGCCATGACAGCGGGAATTGGTTGCCCAGTAACGGCGCGGGCGGCGTCCAACATTTGTTTATTAGAAAAACCAGTGGACGAGCCGAGGTTAAAGGCATCACTAGCATGTCCCGCCGCCAAGTATTCCAAGGCTAAAATGTGGGCGTCCGCTAAATCAACGACGTGCACATAGTCGCGAACATTCGTGCCGTCTGGCGTTGGATAATCATCGCCAAAAATTTGTAATTGATTCCGTTCACCCGCGGCCACTTGCAAAATAATCGGCACTAAATGCGTTTCTGGATGATGATCTTCGCCAATACTGCCGTCCGGTTTAGCGCCAGCCACGTTAAAGTAGCGCAACGCGACAAACTTGATGCCATAAGCTATATCGGACCAATGCATGATTTTTTCCATCGCTAACTTACTTTCACCATAAGGATTCGTTGGCACTTGCGGATCAGTTTCTTTGATGGGGACTTGCTTGGGTTCACCATAAGTGGCGGCTGTCGATGAAAAGACAATATTTTTCACATTGTGCGCGTGCATGACTTCCAATAACTTGACCATGCCAGCCGTATTATTATCAAAATATTTCAACGGATCTTGCATTGACTCTGGTACCACCGAAAAAGCGGCAAAATGTAAGACGCCCGTCACATCTTCTTGATCAAAAACCTGGTTCATAAATGCGGTGTCGCGGACGTCACCTTCGTAAAACCGGGCTTGGTCATTAATCGCCGCTTGATGGCCAGTCACCAAATTATCCACAACGGCCACATCATATCCTTTAGCAATTAACCGATCAACGGCGTGGGAACCAATGTAACCCGCACCACCTAAAACTAATACTGCCATGTGCAACTCCTCCTCAATTAACGTCTATAGTTCTTGTGGTCCATTCGCAATTTCTGCGATATAAAAATCAGCATCATACCCAATGGCAGCCCGATAAGCTTGCCCAACTTGGGTCTTGAAGTTGTCGACTTGATCTTTAGCGACAATGGCGATGGCACAGCCACCAAAGCCCGCCCCAGTCATCCGAGCGCCTAAGACACCTGGTTGTTGCCAAGCTGTTTCCGCTAAAGTATCCAATTCTTTACCGGTAACTTCATAATCAAAATGTAGTGAAACGTGTGAGGCCGTGACCAAACTGCCAAAAGTCGTTAAATCGTCATTCGCTAAGGCTTGCGTCGCGCGAATCGCCCGTTGATTTTCAAAAACAGCGTGCCGCGCCCGTTTGATCAAGGTGTCGTCATTAATCAAATAAGCGGCTTCATCAAATTGATGTTCGTTTAAATCACCTAACGACTTAATAGCCAATTTAGTTTGCAGGCGACTTAACGCTTCTTCACATTCTGAGCGGCGTTCGTTGTACTTGGAATCTTGTAACTCACGTCGTTTGTTCGTATTCATAATAACGATGACATTGTCGCCCAATTTAACTGGCGCATATGAGTAGTCCATTGTGTTCGTGTCCAATAAGATAGCTTGATCTTTTTTACCCATGCCGACCGCAAATTGATCCATGATGCCAGAATTGACGCCAATATAATTATTTTCACATTTCTGACCTAACTTCACTAACTCTAATTGACTGATATCTAAGTTAAAACCGGTCTTTAGAACAATCCCAGTCAACATTTCGATGGATGCGGATGAGGATAAACCAGCTCCGTCTGGTAAATTACCATGCACGTATAAATCAAAACCATGATCAAAGGTAACGCCGGTTTTGACGAGTTCATTCATCATACCTTTCGGATAGTTCGTCCAACCAGCGGCTTTGTCATAAGCCAAGTCTTGCACTTCAAAACTTACAATACCTTGATCTGGAATATTCGCCGAATACATGCGGACCGTCTGATCATCGCGGGCGGCGTACACCCCATAAGTCCCAATACTAATCGCACATGGAAAAACGTGACCACCGTTGTAATCAGTATGTTCACCAATTAAGTTGATCCGTCCTGGTGAAAAGAAAACTCGTTCTGGGTCCCGGTCAAAAATCGTTTTGAATTCTTGTTTTAAGTCGCTGGTTTGCATGATATTCCCTCCGCTTTTACTAAAATTTTTACTAAAGTAAATATAAGCCCTTTCATTGCCGTTGTCAATACATTAGAGCCACTTTTGTCAATTGGAAATCAGCATTCTGTTTTCATCAGTTCAACACTCGTTATCAGTTGATATAGCAGTAATTATATTCAAATAAGCCAAAATATTATCATTCAATTAATTAGTTGTTTTAGACAACTAATCGGTAAATTTTAGTAAACAGTTATTGAAAACAAGTCACAAAAAAAGACTTAACTAACGGCTAGTTAAGTCCGGTTTTATCACTTTACTTAGTACTATCGCGTTCAACTAGGCTCGTCCCAAGTTCAACCCGTTGTGCCGTAGTTCGTCCTGCTAACCGACTAACGATGAGGTCCACCGCTGTTGCGCCCATTAACTCGGTGTCCACGTTTACCGCACTTAATTCTGGGTAAACAAAGGTTGCGAGCGTTGTGTTGTTGAAACTAAATAACTTCACCCGATCTGGTACTTTGATATCTGCTGACTGGAGCGCTTTTAACGCCCCCGCTGCCATCGGATCATTGGCAATAAAAAAAGCGTGCGGCAGCTTATCGCCCAGCGTCTTAAGCGCCTTTTGCATCATTTTAAAACCAGATTCACTCGTATAGTCCCCTTTAAAGACCAGCTTGGGATTAAAGGCGTGACGCCGTTCCATCGCCGCTCGATAGCCCAGTAACCGACGATCAACCACTTCCAACTCATGGTCTGTCGTCATTTCTGTCCCATCAATGAACCCAATATCTTGGATATCGCGATTCCAGAAGTAATCGACAACTTTTTCCGTCGCTAATCGAAAGTCGGTCACGACACTATCAAAGCCCGCATCGAACTGATCATCATCAACGAAGACCAGATTATCCGTAATTTTAGCCATACTGAATACTTGCTTAGGGCTAAACTTTCCAATCGCAATAATGGCATCAATATCAGTGTCTAATTTATGCATGTTGTTTTGGAAGACGCGGGTCACTTCAAATTGATGTTGTTGGCCGCGTTGTTCAATCCCCATCCGAATCGACATATAATACAAGTCATCTTGTTCTTTCGATTCCGAATACCATTGGACAATCGCGAGCTTTTTTCGTGTGACTGCCGTCGTGTGCCGCTTGCTCTTGGAATATTGTAAACGATCTGCTACGTCAAAAATACGTTGCCGAGTATCATCACTAACTGACAATGATTGATCCTTGTTCAGGACTCGTGAAACCGTCGCTAATGAGACGCCGACTTCCGTTGCAATGTCTTTTAATGTTGCCGCCATTGGAAGGGCCTCCTAATTTATCACCTAATTATTTAAGTTTATTTCCTAAATTTTACTAGTTAATGGTTGTAAGTAAAAAACACCGGCACTTCGTTTGACCGGTGACATCCCGAACCATTTGCTTTGCTATCTGATTATGACGGCTAACGGTCGTTTTTGCAACTCGCTTAAAACCGCATCAGCTTAGGCTAATCGATTAGCAATCGCTTTACTAAAAATTTACTAAGAATAATGTAAGCCTTTTCATCTCCTTTGTCAAACGGGCTGACAAACACTCCCAATTGACAGTCGCTAGTCGGCTTGTTAAAGTTTAAGTAAGCGCTTTAGACACTGATATGACTTATGCTGGAGGAATTGATTATGTTATACGTAAATACCGCCTTAATGCAAGATAAAATAATTGACTTACTGACAAATTTTGACGACGCCAACCTGACTTTTAAATATGTCGACAAACAAGGTATCAAATTACGTTTTGAAACCAACGCTACTGATTTAGAAGCGGCCGCTAAAAAAGTTAAAGCAGCCATCAAAGCCCAGAGCTGGGGCAGTGTGCTCTATTTCCAAGTTGGCGTGGAATAAATTCGTTATACAAATATAATTATATTGTGCTATTATTAATATAATTATTAGGTACAGTAAGGGCCGCATCTTTCGATGTGGCCCTTACTTTTTTGTTTATTTTAAATGTTCATACTGGAAAATAATATGACGGTTCACCGATTTATCGGGTGACAAGGTGATGTCACCAAAGCCTGGATGATTAATTGCATCGGGGAGCGTTTGTGCTTCGGTCGCCAAAGAATCATATTCATGGTTAGCTTGCTTATCAGCATTGACCGGATCCGCCGTGAAGATGACCAGCCCATTGCGGTCAGAATAGATCTTCACAACCCGATTACCCGCAGTGTCGCCGACTTCCGCCATCGGAGTCGTCAAACTTGGCGCCACCTTATAGGCATCGTCAAATTCTACTTTGCCATTTTCAGCTTGCAACCGATTAAGGGCCGTCTGGAGTTCTTGTGGTGCTTGGAAGTCATAAGCCGTGTCCGTAACCGGTAATAGTTTCCCGGTTGGTACTTTTTCAGCTCCGGGTTCGACCCGTTCGTTACTGTTAATTTTGAGCCACTGGCCGGCGATGCTCGTGCGGTCATTTGTGACGTTCCAATAAATATGGTTGGTTGGATTGAATAACGTTGGTTCATCCGTATGACCACCGTATTCAATAATGACACGATTTTCATTATCTAAAATAAACCGGAACGTCAAATCCAAGTTACCAGGATAATTATCATCAGTCGCTTTAACTTGATGGGTCAAGGTCACACAGGCCATATCCACATTCTTCATGGTCGTCCCCGCAAAGTTGATCTTCGTAAAACCATGATAGCCACCATGTAAGGAATGATTTTCTTCATTCATATCAACGTGATAGGTCTCACCATCCAAGTCAAACTGCGCCCCGCCAATGCGGCCCGCCACGCGGCCAACAGATTGACTGATATTAAAGACATTTTGTTGATAGTCCGCTAACGTCGGCAAACCAATCGTCAACGGATGTTCTTCGCCATCTTCTACGACGACAAATTCTTGAATCGTCCCGCCTAAGCTCAAAACTGCTAAGCGGGTTTGATGATCATTTGTTAAAACGTACCGTAACACGTCTTGACCGTCAATCTGGCCAAAAACTTCGGTTTCAATTTTCAATGTAAGGCACCTCCGTGTTGTATAAAGCGTTTTCATAATTAATTATAACGTACTTTGTTAATGGATAAATCATTTTTAGTAAAAATAAAGCTCACCTGACCGCTGGTGCCAAATCCAGCTAGTCGGGTGAGCTTTACCATTATTCTAGTTTAAGGGGTGGAACTTATGAGTTACGTTTAATAAAATCTTGATACCAATAAAAACTCTTCTTTGGAATCCGAGCTAAGTCGCGCTGGCTGTCGTCATCGCGATCGATGTAAACAAAACCATAGCGCTTCTTATAACCGTTCAACCAGCTGAGCAGATCGGTAAATGACCAGGCACAATAGCCAATCATGTCCACGCCATCGGTCATCGCACGTTGCATTTCAGTAATGTGGGCTTGCAAATAATCGATCCGATATTGATCGTTGATGACTTTGCCGTCAGTTAATTGATCTTGAGCTCCTAAGCCGTTTTCAGTAACGAAAATTGGGAGTTGATACTTTTCGTACACCCGGCGTAAGGCAATCCGAAAGCCCACGGGATCAATTTCCCAACCCCAGTCGGTCTTCGTTAAATATGGATTTTGCACATTGTTAAACATCGGCGTTTCCGGTTCTTGGGCTTGTGAGTCTTTCGGCTGCATCAAGTAAGGATCCGTGCTTGAAAAGTCTTTGGCATCCGCATCTTCTTTTGATGGATGTTCCAATTTGTTTTGTTGGAACGTCCCGCCGTGATAATAGTTGATGCCGAGGAAGTCAGGTTTAGCCGATTTGAGTAACTTCGCATCCGCAGCCGTCACTTCAGGCGCAATCCCTAAGTCCTTCAAGTGATTCATCACTAGAGCTGGATACGTCCCGCGACAATAAACATCGAGCCACCAGTTATTATTAAAGTCGTCGGCATTATCAGCGGCTAAAATATCGTCCGGATTGGCCGTAATTGGGTATGTCGGCCCATAACCAAAGCTAGGACCAATTTTCCCCTTCGGTACTAACTGATGGAACAAATTAATGGCTTCCGCATTCGCTAAGTTAATAATGTGGTTCGCCGCATACATCCTTTTGACGTCCGTGACATTCGGTGGATGCGAGGCCCACCGATAACCCATCGCCGTAAACACGTTTTGTTCATTGAAAGTGACCCAGTAATTAACGCGATCACCATATTGTTTAAAGACCGCTTCGCAGTACTTCTTAAACGCGCCAATGACTTCCCGTGATTCCCAGCCGCCATACTTATCTTGTAAAGCTTGGGGAATATCCCAATGATACAAAGTCACCACTGGTTGAATGCCATATTTTAACAACTCATTGATCAAGTCATCATAAAACTTCAAACCAGCCGGATTAATTTCACCGTCGCCATCCGGAATGATCCGTGACCAAGCAATTGAGAACCGATAGGCCTTTAAGCCCATCTCACTCATCAACCGCACGTCTTCTTTGTAGCGGTGATAATGATCAACCGCCACGTCACCGTTAGTGCCATGGAACGTTTTACCAGGTAACTTGGAGAACGTGTCCCAAATCGACGGTCCTTTATTATCTTCGTTCCACGCACCTTCAATTTGGTACGCGGCCGAAGCCGCGCCCCATAAGAAGTCGTGTGGGAACTTCTTTAAACTTTTGTAATACACGATTGACTAAGCTCCTTTAACAATGGCATCGCTGTCGGCATCTTTTTGCGCGTCTTCAGCAGCTTCAACCTTAAGTTCTTGCTTGTCCAACATCCGGAAGAATGGATAGTAAGCCGCAATCGCAATGACTAATTCAATGGCTTGCCATACGGCGGCCCGCCAGTCACCACCGGTCATTAAGAACCCACTGATAATGGTTGGCGTCGTCCAAGGAACTTGGGCAACAATCATGCCAATAACCCCAAACTTCATCAAGTAATAGGTGATGAATTCTAAGACCATTGGGGTCACGATAAATGGCAACATCAAAGTTGGGTTCAAAACAACAGGTAACCCGAACATGATTGGTTCGCTAATGTTGAAAACAGCTGGCATTAAGCCTAAGTTCCGCATTGCTTTGTAACGTTTACTCTTGGCGGTAACCATGCATAAGCATAAGCCTAAGATGGCCCCAGTCCCACCAATGGTCATCCCGAAGTTCAAGAAACCATCGGCGGCAATATGAACGGGTTGTTGACCTTTAGCAACGGCGTTAATGTTAGCCGTTAAGAAAGTCAAGAAGACTGGCGTATAGATACTACCAATAACGTTAGTCCCATGGACCCCAACGACCCAAAGGGCACAAACTAAGAAGATTGCTAATTCAATTCCCCAAATACTATCTAAGCCGACCACTAATGGTGAGAAGATTGCCGTAATGACAGCGTTAACATTAATGTGTAAGACGACCCGGACAAACCAAACGATGAATAAGGCGATTGAGCCCGGAATCAATGATGAAAATGACTTAGCAACAGCCGGCGGTACTGAGTCGGGTAATTCAATGGTCCAATTACGAGCGACACAGAAACGAATAATTTCACTAGTTAAAATACATACAACAATGGCTGTAAAAATACCGCTGGATCCTAATTCGGCTGGATCAATGGCCCACTTGTCATTTAACATCGCCAGTAAGAATGCGACCGTTGGGATAACCGTCCCGGTCATTGTATCCAACTTGTTGGCTTTGGCAGATTGATAACTAATCCCCATCGCCACGATTAATGACAAAATCCCGAAAGTGACCGTTACGGGGGCATTCAAATAAGCGGAAATTGGCTTAATGAAATTCGTCCACCAGGTAAACGGTAAATTGGCAATAATCATAAAGATACTACCAAAAATTGTAAATGGAATGGTAATAATCATCCCATCGCGTAACACGACCATATATTTTAGATTCCCAAGTTTCGCCAAAGCTGGCAAGAACTTATTTTGAAATCCAGAAGCAATGCTCTTCATACTTTGTCCCTCCAAAATCAGTTATTTTTTTTAACAAAAGAACTAACTAGAATGTAACCGTTTTCGTTGAGGCCGTCAAGTGTTTTTGTGAGTTTTTTTATTTTTAGGAAAAACTTCACACAACAAAAAAGCTGCTTTAACAAGGCCTTGGCTTGCTAAATCAGCTTGCAAATATTATTCAACTGAAGTAGGGGCGTTGCGGTTCTTAAAGACCAATTCCCCGGTCGGTAACCCCAAAATGTGCCGTGTGATGGCCGCACAGCCGCCTAACAAAGCTGCTTGGTCGACATTTTTAGCTAGCGACAACGGTACCTCATCACTAAGCCGTGCCATTTGCTTAATCGTAATCAGCAGCTCCGGAATAGCCCGCATAATCTTTGAACCAATCACAAGCTTTTCCGGATCAAAGGACAAAATCAAGTTTTGTAAAACCATACTAATTCCCAGACAAAAATCTTTGAGCACTTGTAAGACTTCGGCGTCGCCCGCATCATACCAGCGACGGAGATCGGCAATGTTCACATTAGCCTGCTTCATTGTTTTTAAGCGTGCAAAAACAGCCGAATCCGCGGCAATATCTTCAACATTAACCGGTTGATCAAAATAGCGTCCATAGTACAAAGCGTGCCCGACTTCGCCCGCTTCACTGCGCGCGCCCGTATACAAGTTGCCGTCAATAATCATTCCTGCCCCGATGCCGTCGGACAAACTCAAAGCGACCGCACTCTTAACTGGCTTAGTCGTTGTAAAATCACGAATGTGTAGTGCCGACATGTTAGCTTCATTGCCTAACACGACCGGTACGTTGAACCGACTTTGCAAGACTTGCACGAGATCAAACTGTGGTAAATCACTCAACGTCGCTCGAATCACCCGATTGTCGCGAACAATTCCATAAACGGCGACCGAGATTCCAAGCAAATCATGATCGTCAATTTGCGCCGTCTTGATAGCTTGATAGAGTGATAATAGGCGTTGCGAAGCATCCTTGCCAGTCACCGGAAACTCTTGATAGGCAATCACGCTACCATCTAGCCAGTTTGACATGCAACTGATTGTATCGTTATTAATCTTCGTGTTAATCGTATAGCCGACACTCGCATTGAAATTCGTCAAGGCCGGCTTACGGCCACCGCTACTCGTGCTACTCCCCTGGCCAATATCATAAATTAAGTCATCATTGGCTAACTTGGTAAAAATACTATATACCGTTGATTTCGTTAATGCTAAATTTTTAGCAACGTCGGCCCGGGAAGTCGGGGCTTGATTAAAAATCTCCCGGAGGACGTTTAACTCATTAATTTTTCGAATACTTACTCTATTCATAATCTCAATAGCCCTTCTGACGCCAAGGTTAACTTAGCGCATATTCTACCGTCGCGGCTAACTTCACCACGTAAACTCGTATCTACATAGTACATATGTATAGACCAATACACAACCTTCCAACGATGAAAGCTCATTCAGTTTAGACTAATGAACCCCTAATCGGCAACTAATTTGGTCATTCCAACCCACAATTTACTGGTTTGAGCAAAACTTGGCTGACTTTCGCTTTGACGTTTTTTACTTTGGTTTATTCTTTGAGTTTAACTTGATAGCAAGATTTTTTAAAGGCCTATCTCGATTTTTTTACTTTCGTTTTCCGACATAAATAGCTTATAATGTTGAATTACTTTGCCATTAATCTGTGCTAATTTGGTAGATTGTAAAATTAATCCGAACGCTGTTCGGACAAAAAAGATCAGCTTC
>NZ_AYGX02000083.1:0-39446 GCF_000498955.2 Lactiplantibacillus fabifermentans DSM 21115
AGGTTATGCTGAACAATTTGTCCAAAAATTCGGATTAAATTTGCAATCTACCAGATACATTAATAATTTGCATTCTGGTAGTTTATGTATATTATAATGGCATAGCGTCATATGATTTTATTAATATGCAATTTGGAGTGATGACGATGATAAGCGGAACTTTGTATCAAAAAACTGCCGCCGATATTAAGAAAAATATTTTGGCCGGAAAATATGAAGTTGGGACGCTGATTCCCACCGAAAATGAATTAGAAACGATGTATGGGGTTAGCAAGATTACGATTCGCAAGGCCGTTGAATTGCTGGTCGCAGAAGGTTATTTAGAAAAAAAAAGTGGCATTGGGACTAAAGTCATCAGTAATAACTTGTTCAACAAGTTATCCAAAGCCAAGTCCTATTCGTCAATCGTGAATGAATATGGTGACTTATCCAAGACTATTTTAAAAATTAAGTTAGTTGATCCACAAGGAACGCCATTTGCCGCTTCGGGACAACCAGTTTTATATATCAAGCGGTTATACGCCTTAAACCAGACGCCCTTTATTATCTTTGAACACTACTTGCCCAATGTCGGCATTCAAAGTGGGTTGAAAGATTTGCGGCACCAGTCGCTCTACAAAATCTTAAAAGATAGTGGTCAAGATGTGCATAATTTTAATGATCAATTCCGGGCCGTGAAGTTGTCGGCGGCTGACCAAAAGACCTTAGCCACGACAGAAGAAATCGGCTTAAAGCGGATTCGGCAAGGGTATGACCGCCTTGGCAATTTGATTGAATACTCGTTAGCGATTTACGATACGAATAAATTTCCCTATGAAATCGAATATGAAATTTAGATTTTTATATTTGAATATTTCAATTTAAAACGTGTTAAGCGTTTACATCATAACATTATAATGTTATGATGATTACGAAATTGAGGAGGGACTTTTTAATGGATAATTTTGTGAACATGCTCAACGCGAAAGTGTTACCCTTTGCGAACAAAATGGGTACCCAGCGCCACATGACGGCGATTCGGAAAGGGATTATTTCAACGTTACCGCTGACGATTGTCGGGTCGTTTTTCACGCTGATCAACAACATCCCCATCGAAGCGGTCGCCAAAGTCATGCAACCGTACCAAGAAATCTTGGATATTCCGTTTCGATATACGGTCGGTATCTTGGCCTTGTATGCCACGTTTGGGATTGCGTCATCATTGGCGGAAAGCTACAAACTAGATAAGTTGACCAACGGGGTGTTGGCGGTCTTGGCATTCTTAGTCTCAACGGCGGCCCCGATTCATGTGGTCAAAGGGGCTAAAGGGGTTATCGATGCGGGTCGGTATATAAATATCGCCAATTTGAGCGCGTCTTCTTTGTTTGCGTCAATTGTAACCGGTTTATTGAGTGTTGAAATCTATCGGTTCTTAAAAAATAAGAACATCACGATTAAGATGCCGGCCGGGGTACCACCGGAAGTTTCCAATTCATTCGTCGCTTTAATTCCGGCCGCGGTTATCTTGTTACTTTTCTGGGTATTACGCTATATTTTGAATTTCAATATCGCGTCGGCTTTGAGTACGATTTTAATGCCATTAAAGGGCATCTTAGTTGGGAATAGTCTGATAGGTGGCTTGTTAACCATCTTCTTAATTACTGGTTTTTGGACGTTAGGGATTCACGGGGCCGCCATTATGGACCCCATCGTGCGGCCATTCTGGGAAATGTCGATTGCGCAAAATATGAGTGAATTCGCTGGTGGGACGAGCGCTAACCATCTCTCCACCATCTTCACGGAACAATTCTTACAATGGTTCATTTGGATTGGGGGTGCCGGGGGGACGTTAGCGTTAGTCGTCTTGTTCATGTTCTCCAAGTCCGCCTATTTGAAAGATTTAGGTAAACTGGCAATCTTACCAGGTCTGTTCAATATCAATGAACCCATCGTCTTTGGGGCCCCAATCGTGATGAACCCCATCTTAGGAATTCCGTTCATCGTCGGCCCATTAGTAACTGGGACCTTGTCCTATATCATGACGGTCACCGGGGTCGTACCGATGATGATGTTACGGCTGCCATTTACGATGCCCGGACCATTAGGGGCTTTTCTAAGTACGAACTGGAGCGTCCCGGCATTGATTCTGTCGTGTGTCAACTTCATTATCGACTTAGCCATTTACTACCCATTCTTTAAAGTATTTGAAAAACAACAACTCGAAAAGGAGTAAGCGCATGTATTACTTGATTGGTTTAGCGGCCTTTTTCATCATTAGTGAAATCATGGTCGCCAAAAAGCTGGTGCCAGCGTGGTTAACGAACATTTCGGCTGGTAAAACAATCTGGCGTTCCGTCCTAATCTTATGTGGCGTGGCCATTATCGGCATGATTTTTAAACTGGCGATTCCACTCACTATCTTGGCGACGATTTATTTAGCTACAGTAATTTCGAATAAATATTTAACGATTTTTTCAAAAATGGAAGCTGGTAAGAAAATATGACTAAACGTACTTTAGGAGTGTCCATTTACCCGGACCACAGTGATCCGGCGGCTGATAAAAAATATTTAGCAACGGCCGCTGAAAATGGCTTTACGCGGATTTTTATGAGTATGTTAGAAGTCAGCGATGGTAAAGCCGCCGTTACTGCGAAGTATCAAGATTTGATTAGCTATGCCAAAACGTTAGGCTTTACAACCACCTTAGATGTGGCGCCTAGTATTTTTGACCAACTGGGCATCTCCTATCAAGATTTGAGTTTCTTTGCCGAACTTGGTGCTGATGGCATTCGCTTAGACGAAGGGTTCGATGGCCGTCAAGAAGCATTGATTTCATTTAATCCGCAAGAACTTAACATTGAACTCAACATGAGTAATAACGTCGATTATTTAAATAATATTCTGTCTTATAACGCCAATGACCCATTCATTTATGGTTGTCATAACTTTTATCCCCAGCGCGGGACTGGTCTACCGCTCGACTTTTTCGTCGCCTGCTCGGAACGCTTTAAAAATCATGGCATTGAAACAGCGGCCTTTGTGACCTCACCAGCCGGGACGATTGGGCCGTGGAGTATTAACGATGGCTTACCAACACTGGAAATGCATCGCGACTTGCCACTCAGCCTACAAACGCAGCATTTATTTGCGACGAACTTGATTGACTGCGTCCTAATTGGTAACGCCTATGCTTCTGATGAAGAACTACAACAACTCGGCGCATTGAATCGTTATCAGTTAACTTTACCCGTGCAAGTGAACACGACGGCTAGTCCGGTTGAAAAAGAAATCATGCTAACGGCTCAACATGTGCGGCGCGGCGATATTACTGATCAAGTGGTCCGTTCGACGGAAGTGCGCAAAACATACGCAGATGTTGCGAACCCGCAACACGGCGCCACCCATGATTTTCAACGGGGCGATGTGGTTATTGGCAACGATTCGTTTGGTAAATATAAGAATGAATTACAAATCGTGTTGCAGCCCCATCATGACGAGCGCAAAAACTTAGTCGGGACGATTTCTGATACGGCAGCATTCTTGCTCGATTACGTGACCCCGTGGGCGAAGTTTAAATTGGAGGCAATTTAACATGACGGATTTATACGTAAAAAATGGCCGTGACGCTAGCGGTCAACCGTTGGAGGTCCTCATTAGTGGAGGAGTCATTACCCAAGTCGGGGCTCATTTGGATGATACTAGTGCGACGGAAGTCTTAGACGTCGATGGTGCCATTATTTCAGCGGGATGGATTGATGATCATACGCACTGTTATGAAAAATTAACCTTGTATTATGATGACCCCGATTTAGATGGCTATACGACCGGAGTGACGACCGTGATTGATGCCGGGTCAACTGGGGCCGATAATATCGCGGACTTTTATGAACGGACGCGGGCTAAGAAAACTAACGTCTATGCGATGATTAATATTTCTAAAACCGGGATTTTAGCGCAGGACGAATTAGGTGACATGGCCCGGCTGCAATTTGACCCGTTACAAATGGCCATTAGTAAATATCCAGACTTTATTGTCGGTTTGAAAGCGCGAATTAGTAAGTCGGTCGTCGTCGACAATGGTATTGAACCACTGAAAGTTGCCAAAGATTTTCAACAACGGTTACGGCAACGGTTGCCTTTAATGGTACACGTCGGGACTAACCCGCCGGACTTAGATGAAATTATGTCACAACTGACGCGCGGCGATATTATGACCCACTGTTTTAATGGCAAAGCGAACGGTATTTTAGCGGCTGATGACCAAGTTAAGGACTTCGTTAAACGGGGGTACGCAGCGGGCATTGTTTTTGACATTGGTCACGGGACGGACAGTTTTAACTTCCATACGGCAACTATTGCCAAGCAAAATCAATTAACACCGGCGACCTTGAGTACGGATATTTATCACCATAATCGTGAAGCGGGTCCCGTCTATAACATGGCAACGTGTATTGAAAAAATGTTATATCTCGGGTATCCGTTAACAACTGTCTTGCCAATGATTACGAGCCATCCCGCGCACAACTTTAACCTGGCACGTAAAGGAGAACTCAAGAGTGGTTATGATGGTGATTTGACGATCTTCAACGTGACTCCCGGACACCATGAATTAACGGATTCCAACGGCAATACCGCCACGGCGACGACGTTAGTCCAACCACAATATAGCGTCATCGGCGGGCACGTTTATCAGATTGGGGGACATTAACTAGATGGATATTTATGAAAAATACCAATTAAAACATGTCATCAACGCAGATGGCAAGATGACGATTTTAGGCGTTTCCAAAGTTTCGGATGATGTTGTGGCGGCCCAAAAATTGGGAGCGCAAAACTTCTTTGAAATGGCTGACCTAGTCGTGCAAACTGGTCAATACGTCGCTAAATTAGTGGGCGCCGAAGATGGCTTAATCGTCAACTCAGCTTCTGCCGGGATTGCGCAAGTCATTGCCGGTTTGATTGGGCAAGGTAGTTTATACCATGTCTATCATCCATATACCGACCGTATCACCAAGCGTGAAGTAATCATGCCAATGGGCCACGATGTCGATTACGGCGCGCCGATGGACGTTATGTTGAGCGTCGCGGGGGCCAAGATGGTGCCGGCGGGTTACGCCAATATGTGTACACCGGAACATCTGGCGATGCAAATTACGGATCAAACGGCGGCCATCTTATATATCAAGAGTCATCATACGGTGCAAAAGAGTATGTTGTCGATTCCGGCGGCGATTGAGGTCGCCCATCAACATGGCTTGCCGTTAATCTTAGATGCGGCGGCGGAATCTGACTTGACTAAGTATCTCAAAATGGGCGTCGACGTGGTGGTATACAGTGGCGCTAAAGCCATCGAAGGTCCAGCTTCCGGGGTCGTCTTCGGTAAGGCCCGCTATATTGAATGGGCGCGCCTTCAAAGTAAAGGCATGGGCCGAGCGATGAAGATTGGTAAGGAAAATATCATCGGCTTGACTCAGGCAATTGAGCAATACTTACAAGTGGGCCCCGAAACTGGGGAACATATGCGGGCGCGCCTAGAACCATTCGTGGCCGACTTACAACAAATTAAGGGCCTTACGGTTAGTATCGCGCAAGATGGCGCTGGCCGCCCGATTTATCGGGCGAGTGTTAAAACGGACCGTGCTAGCGAGATTTGTGACCAATTACGGCACGGTCAACCCGCAATTTATGCCCGGGAATACCGGGTTAATGAAGGCATTATTGAATTTGATATTCGTGCCGTGGATGCGAATGAAATGGCACAAATTGTTACTAGTCTTAAAAACATTATGGAGGGGTAAATCATGGAATTAAAACCAAATTACTTAGCAAATGGCATCTGTTTAAACGTCTTAGCCAACTCAGTCGAAAATGCGAAGGCTTGTTATGATGCCGCGGAAGGCCACGTCGTCTTAGGGGTCTTAACCAAGAACTATCCAACCGATGAAGCGGCGATTGAAGATATGTTGAAATATAAGGCTGAAATCAACAATGCCGTTTCCGTTGGCTTAGGCGCCGGAGATCCCAACCAAAGTGCGATGGTCGTGCGGGTAGCGGAAGCTGTACAACCACAACACGTTAACCAAGTTTTTACCGGAGTGGGTGCCAGCCGTGCACGGTTAGGCCAAACCGAAACCATTATTAACGGGTTAGTCTCACCCACTGGCAAAGTCGGTGTGGTTAATATCGCAACGGGTCCATTGAGCAGTCAAACAACGCCAACGGAAGTACCGATTGAAACGGCGATTGCGCTCCTAAAAGATATGGGTGGTTCGTCGATTAAGTTCTTCCCAATGAAGGGGTTAGCGCATATCGAAGAATTCAAGGCTGTGGCGCAAGCCTGTGCCGACCATGACTTCGACTTGGAACCAACTGGTGGCATTGATTTAGAAAACTTTGAACAAATCGTCAAGATTGCTAAAGACGCGGGCGTTAAGCGCATTATTCCGCATGTTTACAGTTCGATTATCGATAAAGCAACCGGCGATACACGTCCAGAAGATGTTGCTAAATTATATGCTATGATTCAACAATTTTAAGGTGTCGCGATGAAAATTTTAGCTTTTGGGGAAGTGTTATTACGCTTAACCGTCCCTGAACAACTGTTGTTGGAACAAAGTGATGTCGTGCGGATGTCGACCGTCGGCACGGGCGTCAACTTATTAGGTAGTCTCGCACACTTCGGTTATCCAACGGCCATCATGACGAAACTTCCGGCCAATCATCTCGGACTCAAGGTTGCCGCTGATTTACGACGACTCGGCATTAGTGATGAATTTGTGGGCTACACCGGTGGTCATCTAGGGAGTTTCTTCGTGGAGCTCGGCCACGGCTCGCGGCCTGAACGGGTCACTTATCAAGACCGCTTAGCCAGTTCTTTCTGTCAAGCGGACGTCAGTGACTATGATTTAGAAGCGGCCTTAGTCGGCGTCGATTACGTGCATATTTGCGGAATCGCGTTGAGCTTAACGGACCAAACGCGTTCCGTTGTGACCCGGTTAAGTGAGTTGGCGCATGCTAAAGGGATTACCGTGTGTTTCGACTTTAATTATCGGATGAGTTTGAATGCTGGTAATACCCATGCCACGATGAAAGCCCGCTATCAACAAGTTTTGCAACAAGCGGATGTCGTTTTCGGCAGTCGGCGTGATTTGACGGATTTATTAGATTACCCTGATTTACCCGATGCTGAGCTCTTTGCCCAATTCACGAATGATTTTAACATTAGTTACTTCGCGGGTAGTCGGCGAACCTTTGAAGCGCATGATAAGTATTTCCAAGGCTTTATCATGCACGATGGTGAATTGTATCAATCCAAACCGCGGGAACTAAAAATCTTAGATCGCATTGGGAGTGGTGATGCTTTTGCGAGCGGCATCATCACGGGCCTAATCGAGCAATGGACCTTTGATAAGACTTTGGAATTTGCGGTTGCCAATTCAGTGCTCACGCAAGAAACTTTGAATGATACCCCCATCTTTGACAAGGCCGATATTTTCCGGTACTTAGATTCGGATGGTAAAAATGAATTGATTCGTTAGTGTCTTTGGGTTGACGTTGCGGCTACAAAAATAGTAAAAAGTGAATGGGTACCTGATGAAATTTCAACTTTATCGGGTGCTCATTTTTGAGTTAAGCGTAGTCTGTTTTATTGACTAAAGGCCGCTCTGACTGGTTTAAAATAAGCTACCAACTAGCAACGGGGTCGCCAGCTGTTGATCTTGAGCGTGATAGTACGTGGCGCTGGTTAAGGCTAATTCCGCATACAAGGGTGGGGCAAAGCGACCACGGGGATAATCGAGGTATAGCCGCTGCTTGCTGCGAGTCATGGCGACATATAAAAGGCGCCGTTCGGCTTCGATTAAGCTCGTGTAACCAAGTACCCAGTGATAACCAAGCTGGCGTTCGCTTTGACTTGGGTCACCAATCAATGTCCGGTAAATATCGGCGAGTTCTGCCGTGGCGAATAAATTACCGAGGAGCTTAGGGGCCGCTTGTTGATAGCGATTGAAAGTTTCAAAAAATTGTTGATAACTGCATGTCGGTGGGAAAAATTGATCTAGTTTTAAACTGCCTGGATGAATCTCGGTATCGTGGTAGCTGAAAATAAAGACGTGCGTAAATTCGATCCCTTTCGTTTGATGAAAAGTGAGGGCCATGACGTTATCAGGAGGGGTCGGCTGGTTGAGCAAGTGCTTCAATTGATACCGCTTATGGCGTTCGCGTTTAAAGAAGGCCGGGGGTGTTAAGTTGCGAACCGTGCTGGCTAAGTAAGCCTGCATATCGGCATAAAGCGTCAGCGATGGCTCGCCACGTTGTTCCGTTAACCAATCGTAATAGCCACTTAATGCATCGGTCACGAGCGTCAATAATTCGGTGAGAATTTGGGGATGGGTGACCGGTTCGGCATGGCAAGTTTGGACAAAGGCCAAAATGTCAGTAATCGTTTGGTCCTTCAAATCGGGGTCGATTTCGTTGAGGGCGCAATGTTGATTGTAGTGAGCCACGGCGGTCAAGTAGTCACTAATGGTGAGTAGCCGGGTCTTGCTCATGGCTTCCACGGCCAATAAATGGCGGTGGAATTTACTGAAGCCAAATTGATAGGCATGTTGTTTCAATAATATATAGTTGTCTTCCCAAAAAGCGCGCATGATATCAACGTGGGCCGAGTATAACGGTTGTTCTTGTAAGGTAGCAGCTTGGTGTTGCATGTTCACATAGATGTCCTGATTGGCTAAAATATCCGCTACCCAAGCGCGGGTTAAGTTAGACCGGCATAATATGGCAATTTGATTATTCACAATGGTGGGTGTATCTACGAGGGTCGCAATTTGTTTAAATAACGGATTTTTAGGATCAATGCTTGCGTGCTGATTTTGCACGATTAATTGGCCGGGCGTCATGGTCCGCGCAGTTAAGGATTTATCCGCACGGTGGTGATTTTTAGTAATCATCGGGGTAACACTCGCTAAGATAGTTTGGTCAGTACGGTAATTGGTCGTTAAGGTAAAGACTTGTGATTGGTCAAAGTAGTCATTAAATTCAAGCAAATATTTGGCCGAACTGCCACGAAATTCATAGATATTTTGGTCGTCGTCACCAATCACGACTAGCCGTTGTAAGACGGTTGGCGAAAATAAGTTGATGAGAATTTGCCACTGCAACGTGTTGATGTCTTGAAATTCATCCAAATAAACTTGTTCAAAAAAATCGGCATGGCGTTGTAATACCGGTTGTGTGCTGGCATCAGTTAGTCCAGCTAGGACGAGTAATTGTAAATCGTTGAAGTCTAGCAAACCATCGTTATTTTTAAGTTGTTGATATTTGTGAATGACCACTAAGTAAGTGGCATAAAAGTCGTTGGTGTGGTGGCAGCGTAATATGCCTTCTAGTTTGCGCATGCCTTGCAAAAAATTCGAAACGGGCTGGTCATCAATCGTTAATTCATAACCGTTCGTCGAATAGCTCCCGTTAATCAGTTGTTCATAGAGGTCGAACATGTCAGCGAGTACTAGCTGGGCCGGCAATTCCGATTGCAGGCGATAAATGTAGGGAACCAGCTTAGCGGTGTAGTGTTGATAAGTGGGTAAAACTTCCACGTTGGCATAGGCTGGCAATTGGCGCAATAAGTGTAAAAAGAAAGCATGAAAGGTCATAAAGTGGGGCATTTCGGCCGTTAAATTGGGAACGGTGGACCGCAATTGGTCGGCATATTTGACGTACGTCGTCGTTAGTTGTTGTTGGCCCGCTTTGGAAAAAGTCAGTCCTAAGGTGTGAGCCGGTTGTGTCGAGTCCGCTAAAGCTCGCATTAAGGTCATTAAAATCAGCGTTGTCGTTTTACCCGCGCCCGCGCAGGCGTTAATCACCGTCGGCCGATTTTGGGCGGCAGTTAAGATGGCAATTTGTTCGTGAGAGAGTTCAAAATCAAGGGTCTTTTGCAGCTTGGTCAAGTTAGGTTCCATCGCAAATAGCTCCTTTGTATGAATCAGCAATCAATTGGTTAACTGCAGTGTACTATGTGACTAAAACCGGCGTCAATTAATGGGGACCAGCGGGTTTAATGAAAATCGCGGAATATTTAAATATTAGTGTTGCAGAGTCGGTTGTTGCTAGCCGCAATTGCTAATGGGCGTCATGGTAAATATTTTTTAATTTATGCTCGGAGGCGACTGTCAGCAACCCAGTTTCGACGATAAAAAAACAAAATTGGTGCCTGATGAAATGTAGCTTTCATCAGGCACCAATTTTTGAGTTAATCTTAGTATGTTTTAGGGTAAAAATTTCACGCGCGGAAAACCGTTAGAAGTAATCGATGAGCGCCGGTTTTTGATGAACTAAACTAGCGTCTAACCGGTGCGCAGCGGTTAAGTCACCTTGAATTAAGCCGTGTTGCCAAGCGCTAGTTAACGAACGCGCGCCGAACAATGCTTTAGTAAGTTGTTGAATGGTTAGTTGCAAGTCACTAGGGCTGTCTAGCGTGGCTTTAACCCGGTTCATTGTGACGCGGCCAGCGTTAACGCTGAGTTCCCAGATACCTTGATTAATGGCCAATGTTTCGTCCGTAATGGCGAGGCGGATGGTCGTTAAGTCGTGGGTGAAAGGGTATTCCGCTAGAAAGTCATGCAGTAACACGATGCGCGCCATCATGTATGGCGTGGTCGTTACGTTAATACTGTAAGGATCGGCGAATAAGTCAAAGCCGGCTTGTTCGTCGGGACCTTCGTAACTGAACGTGCTAAAAGTTGTGCCATGTTTAGTCACAAAATTGGCTAACCGTTCATAGGCGGTCGGGGTACTCGTGGCCCATTCCTTAATGACGAAGGCTTCCGGTTGTCGTTCGTAGACGAGATAACCTTCAATTTGGTCAGCTGCATTGCGATAAATGGCCACGGACCAAGCGTGTTTTTCAGTTAAATAATTTAACCACCAACTTGAACGAATTAGGCCCCCGCGTTGGTTAGCCGGTTGCGCGGCATAAAAATCATTAACGAGCGCTAAGCCTTCATTGCCATACCGCGTAATGCTGCCACTAAAATCATGGGGTTGGATGCGCGGTAACTTATCAGCGGCAATCGTTTGTAACGTGTGGTTGAAGACTTGCTCATAACCGAATTTGCGATAGTAGCTGAAGGAGAATGGTGCCAAATAAGATAATGGAATCTTGTTAGCAACCATTTCATTTAAGGCCGCCGTAATTAATTTACCAGCACCGCCACGCCCGGAATATTCAGGCGCACTCATCACATCACCGATACCATTCATCGGATAAGTGACGCCATAAAAATTGACAGCTAAGGGCAGACTGTATAAACCACTGACAAGTTGATCATGGTCGTGAAGTCCATAAATCCAGCCGTGTTGATAACGGTCCATGAAAAATGTGCGCCGCGTGGGCGTGTCATGATTGTTGAACGCATATTGATATAACCGATAAAAGGCTTCACGGTCCGTATCAGTGGTTAACCGAAAGTTTTCCGTCATAGTAGGCCTCCTTAGTTAGCGGCGATTAATTGGAAATCAGCCCATGGTGCTAATAAACTCAAGAGTTGGCGATCGTTGTCGACGATGTGACCCACAACGTTAATCCGACCGGTATTCTTAAAGTCGCGGCGCGCAATTTGGAGTTCACCTTTGTATTGACCAAATTCATCGTTGTCGATTAAGACGTCGCCAACTTTGACATCGTTAGTGTGATGGGCAGGAAAGGCTTCGTTTTTATAGATGACCCGGGTTTCAGAAGACCGGATGACAAAGTCTGAGAAGTCCCCACGATATGTTTGTGGTTGGTCAAATAAGGCGGCGTGTTCAGCTTTGGAGATACCTTCAGCGACGTGCATGTGTAAGAGTGGTAGGGGACTGAAGAAGACTTCGGCCGCGGCTTTTAGTTCCGCTTCACTCGCATAAGCATTCCCAATTAAAACGTCGTCGATTAAACCGGTCATCTTTAAATGTTGCACTTGAGCAGCTAAGTCTAAACCACGATGTTGTTCTAAGGTACATAAACCATCTTGCATTGGCCATGGCCCATAAGTGGCATCATTGGATGAAACAAAAGCTGCAGTATTAATGCCGTATTGCCGATACTGTTCAGAAGTCTGAACAAAGTAATCGTAGCCTAAGCCGGTAAATTCTTGTGGGTAGAAGTTATGTGATCCTAATAAGTTATCCTTTTCAGGAGAGTAGTCCATAATTGTGTCAACGTAGTGCGTCCCTTTGGACATATTGACTTCGATTTTAATCCCATAAGGGTTGTGGGTCATCCGCGCTTCTTCTTGGCCGGTAAAGCCTAAGTCTAAGCGGACCCCCCAGGCACCTAAGTCATGGAAGAAGCTCAAGTCATCGTATGAAACACCGAGTTGTTTGAATAAATCTGGGTTCACATCGACCATCACGTCGAGGCCTAATTTATTCGCGTAAGCGATGACTTTTTTGAAATTAGTGACCACTTCGTCTTGATCACCTTTGATTTCTAGTAATGATGTAAAAACTCGTTTAAAACCATATTTTGCAGCTAAATCTAAGTAGGCCGCATCCTTTTCAAAGGTTGACCGTTCTGGGTAGACGGATACACCAAGTTTACTCATAAAAAAATCCCTCCATGTTTGATTGTTGTATTCGCTTACATTGTAGCATGAATAATTGGTCCATACCAGCGATATTCAAAATTTGTACCAACAAATTTTGCAACTGTTTTTATGGCGCTGATTATGATAGGATTTGGGTAATAAAACATATGGAGGGTTTGGCATGACATTTGAAGCAGTATTACCAGATTTAAAAGCTGGCAAAAAGGCGGTCCGAACAGGATGGGAAGGGACCGAACTTTATGTGGTATTACAGCCAACGACGACGTATCAAGGCGATGTGCTGAACCCGTACTTTTTAATCAAAACGGCTGATGAAGCCTTCAGCTTATGGTCACCAACGGATTGCGATATCTTAGCTGAAGATTGGCAGTTGGTCGACTAATGCAATTTACGGAATTCGCCAACCAAACGGTACTAATTACCGGGGCGGCCTCCGGGATTGGTCAAGCCCAAGTACGGGCCTTTTTAGCGCAACAAGCTGCCGTTATTGCCATCGATATTCAAGCCCAACCAGCCGCGTTATTAGCATCGCCTAAGTTGAGTTATCAAGTGGCGGATGTCAGTGATGCGGCGCAACTAACACAAGCCATTATGGCCGGTGTCAGTGCACTAGGTCAGCCGAGTATCGTTTGTAATACGGCTGGCAAGCTTGACGATTACCGGCCCACGCTCAAGACGAGCTTGACCGAATGGCAAACGATTTTGGCGACAGACTTAACGAGTCAATTCTTAGTCACGAATCTCGTGTTACCAACGATGTTGACTCAAAAACACGGGGTGTTCGTCAATATGGCATCAATTGCGGGACTCGTGGCCGGTGGTGGTGGGGCAGCTTATACTGCTGCTAAGCACGCGATTATTGGCTATACGAAACAACTCGATGTTGATTATGCGGCGCAAGGCATTCGCGCCAACTGTATTGCGCCCGGGGCGATTGATACGCCGATGAATGCGGCCGACTTTGCCGGTGATGGCAAGATGGCCAAGTGGGTTGCCAAAGAGACGCCCGCTAAACGCTGGGCGCAACCGAGTGAAGTGGCTGACTTAACACTGTTTTTAGCGAGTCGCCATGCGGATTACATTCATGGCACTGTCGTTCCGATTGACGGTGGCTGGATTGCCAAATAATTGAGGCATATTTATGAAAGCATGTATTTTTTGTCAGCCGCAGCCATACGTCTTAGAAAATGACCGAGCTGAGGCTTTTTATGATATTCACCCGGTCAGTCGGGGCCATTTGTTGATTATTCCCAAGACCCATTATCCGACTTATTTTGATGTGCCCGTGGCTGACCGCGAGGCGATGTTGGCCTTATTGAATGAAGCGAAGGCGTTGCTAGATACCCAGTTGCAGCCGGATGGTTATAATATTGGGATTAACGTTGGGGCCCCGGCTGGGCAAACGGTAATGCATTGCCATATCCATTTGATTCCGCGTTATCACGGCGATACGCCGGACCCGCGCGGGGGGATTCGCAAGATGTTACCAGGTGAAAAGTAAGGGAGCGAAATTTTAATGACGACTAAGTTTAAAAATCTCGGTCGGACCGGGACTGTGCTAAGTAAAAAACAGGTCTATGATGGCCCGATATTTAAGCTGTACAAAGAAACGATTAAAACGCCGGATGGGTTAGAAGTGGAACGCGACTTGATTGATCACGGGAATGCCGTGACCATCTTGGCCATGACCGCGGATGACCAAGTAGTGCTCGGGTCGGAATACCGGGTCGGTCGCAATGCCGAAACGGTGAGTTTGCCAGCGGGGTTGATTAATGGGGATGAAGACCCCTTAGTCGCCGCCAAGCGGGAACTACAAGAAGAAACTGGCTATGTGGCGCATGATAGCCAAGTAATGACGGCCATCACTTCATCGGAAGGTTTTACGAACGAAACAGTGACGTTAGTGTTGACCCATATTGACGCTAACGAACGGGCGGAACGTCACTTTGACCACGATGAATACGTGAATACTCAGTTGGTACCCCTGGCGGAAGTTATCGCCATGATGAAGCGCGGGGAAATTCGGTCCGCGCAAGGGTTATGTGCTTTGAACTGGTATTTGAATTTTGTACGCGAGCCTAATCAATGGATATTAATGAAAAATTCGCTTATATGGCGACGGGCCAACCATACAATGATTTAGATGTGGAATTAGTCGCGTTGCGCGATGCCGCAACCGTTAAAACGAATGCCTTGAATGCCACGGATGATGTTGATGAAAAAGCGCGCCTTTTTCAAGCGTTGGTCGGTAAAACTGGGCCGCGGCCCTTCGTCAATCCAAGTTTTCGGGTCGAATTTGGCCGCAACATTCAAGTTGGCGCGGACTTTTATGCCAACTATGATTGCACGTTGCTGGATGGTGCGCCGATTACGATTGGCGACCACGTCTTGTTTGGTCCCAAAGTCGGGTTATATACGAGTAACCATTTATTCGATGCGACCGAACGTGAATTAGGTGGCTGTATTGCTAAGCCGATTACGATTGGCAGTCGTTGTTGGTTAGCCGCCAGTGTGACGGTTTTACCAGGCGTCACGATTGGCGATAATACGATTATTGGTGCCGGCAGTGTGGTGACGCATGATATTGCTGCTAACGTGATTGCGGCTGGGAATCCTTGCCAGGTCATTCGACCGATTACGGCGGCCGACCAGACTGGGTTTGATGGGCAACAATTTAAATTGAATCATTAATTAAACTAGTAAAAGAGTAGCTAATGAAATTGAATTTCACCAGCTACCCTTTTTTATTTTGATTGTCGAAACGTGGTCCAGCAGGGGGCTTTCCAAAGATTGGTGAATCTGGAATTGCCGCAGTTGGCTGACCGTAATTCCATCGTCCTGGGACCGGTCCAAGCCTGAGAAGCGGTCTTGGACCTCACTTTTGAGCCCATACCCCAGGTCTCAAAAGATGTCCGTGGTGTAAACGGCCAAACAACGCCCGTTAACGCCACTTTCAGGACGATTCCATTACGGTCAGCCAACTGCTAAGTTACTGTTCAATTTCAAAAAATTAAGTAAATGAATTGGTGATTGAAGATTTTTGATGGTGGTTGCGATAATTAAAAACTAGCCACCAATAACCGACTTTAAGAAAGAACCTTCAAAGATGTCGGTGGCGTAAGTTCGGCAAAAAATAGCCGTACTAACGTCACTTGCACGGCAACTTCCATTGCTACGGACTCACAACTGAATTGATTTTCCCTTAAGAAAACGTGGTATCACTTCGAGGTATCCGCCAACGAAGTGATTAATTGGTCTATCAGCGACTTGGCTGGTCGGGTATGCTAGTTGTGGATTCACCAATGCATGGAAAGATCCCTGTTGGCGCACGTTTCGACAATAAAAATGATAAAAAACAAAATAGGTGCCTGATGAAAGTTAATTTTCATCAGGCACCTATTTTCGAGTTAATCTTAGTATGATTATTTTAATTGTCGAAACGTGGTCCAGCAGTAATTAGTTAAAATACTTTTCCAAGAAAACCGCCACGCCATCTTCATCATTACTCAATGTTTCATCAGTCGTTACCGCTTTGACGGCGGGAATGGCATTGTTCATCGCCACGCCAACTTCGGCCGCTTTGAGCATGCCAAGGTCATTTTCTTCATCACCGAACGCCATCAAATTGGTGTAATCTTCATCGAAGTGACTCAGCAATTGCTTCAAGCCACTAGCCTTATCGGTATGATTAGGCAAGAATTCCAATAAGTTACGCCGTGATGGCACGGCATGGAAACCGTTAGCAATGTTAGTCGGTAAGCTGTCACGGTTATCCACCGCTTGAGCGGAAGCACTGACTACTTTACCGAATAAGTCGTCACCCGGTAAGTCGGCAAAGCTGACGTCACTAAACGGCATTAAGCCGTTCAAAAATTCTTCGTACGGTGATTTGCCTAAATCAATTAGCGAGTAGACTTGGTGCAAGTCGATGACATCTAGGGGTAACCCGGTAGCTTGGGCATAGTCATACAAAGGTTTAATGTCGGCTTTTGTAATACTAGTGCGGGCTAGCACGTCCCCAGTGGCATTTTGTTGGACCAGACCGCCGTTGAAGGTGATCGAGTAATCACCGGGTTCTGTTAAACCAAGTTGTTTAATGAGTGGTTGGATGGCCTTAATCGGTCGACCGGTGCACAAAACGACGCGTTTTCCGGCAGCGTGCAGGCGCTTGAGCACTTGTTCGTTACGGGGCGAAATCGTTTTGGCCGAAGTTAGTAAAGTGTTATCTAAATCGAGAGCAATGGTCGTAATCATGGCAAAATATCCTTTCTGAACTACTTTAAATTTAAAATATCTTGAATCGCTGCTGCCATTTGGTCCGGTTCACTCGTCCGGTCATGCCGAACGGGGGCCGTCCGCAAATTTTCAACGGTCGCTGGAATCGTGGTTTTGATAATGTCGTGTAACTGATCAACCGCCGTCAACCCATCCACGGTAACGTCGCTAGCCGTAATGGCTTTTAAGACCGCTCGGGGGAACTTATACGGACTGGCCGTTGAAACGACCACCAAGGGCCGCATATCTTTAGTGGCGTCTTGGTATTGATGAGCCACGGCCGAAGCAACCGCCGTATGCGGGTCAATCGTATAGTGATGTTCATTGAAAACGTGATGAATTTCGGCTTGGTCTTGGCCCTCGGTCGCAAAACCAGCCCAGAAGTCAACAATCTGTTGTCGCATGGCCGGTGTTAACGTGTATTGACCCGTCGTAGTTAAATCGTTCATTAAGCCAGCCGTTTGCACCGGATCTTCACCGGTTAAGTAGAAGACTAGTCGTTCCAAGTTACTGGAGACTAAAATATCCATCGATGGAGAACTCGTTAAATGGAATTCCCGATTTTTGTTATAGACCCCGGTATTGAAGAAATCTGTCAACACGTTATTACGGTTCGAGGCACAAATTAATTTATGAATCGGGGTGCCCAGTTTTTTAGCATAGTAACCGGCTAAAATATCACCGAAGTTACCAGTTGGCACACTGAAATTAATCTCGTCACCATTTTTGAGGTGGCCTTGTTTAATTAGTTGGGCATACGTATAAACGTAATAAGCAACCTGTGGGAATAACCGGCCGATGTTAATAGAATTAGCGCTTGAAAATTGGAACTCATTGGCGGCTAACTGGGTCCGCAAATCTTGGTCGTTTAAGAGTTCTTTGACTTTAGTTTGGGCATCATCAAAGTTCCCATTAATGGCGATAACGTAAGTGTTATCCCCAACTTGCGTCACCATTTGCTGTTTTTGAATGGCACTGACGCCATCTTGCGGATAAAAAACAATGATGCGGGTCTGATCAACGTCGGCAAAACCAGCCATCGCCGCTTTACCAGTATCGCCAGACGTGGCGGTTAAGATGACGACTTCCGCGTCTAAATGATTTTTCTTAGCCGCCGTCGTCATTAAATGCGGTAAAATTTGTAAGGCTAAGTCTTTAAAAGCAATCGTTGGACCATGGAACAATTCCAAATAGTAAGCTTGCCCATGTTTAGCAACGGGGGCAATGGCCACATCGTCGAATTGATTGCCATAAGCCGCGGTAATGCAGGCTTTCAGCTCCGCTTCGGTATAGTCGGTGAAGAAGAGTTTTAAAACTTCGTAAGCGACTCCTTGGTACGACATGGTCGCTAACTTATCAAAATCAAAGTTAGCTTGCGGTAAGTCAACGGGAACAAAGAGTCCTCCGTCAGGCGTGAGGCCTTGTAAAACGGCTTGTGAACTAGTCATGGTGTGACTTGCAGTTTCACGGGTACTGCGATAAAGTGTTTCCATGGATGAACGTCCTTTCAAATGATTTTGTCTAAATCATACACTAAATTACGCGTGAGCGGGGGCGTTTTCAAGAAAATCACCGATTGATTATTGGAATTTAGCGGTTATGTTAACTTTAAAATGTAACCGGTTACTAAAAAGGAGCTAGTTAACGATGCAATTAGCAGGAATTTTACATCGACCTGAAAGTGAAGATACCGCGATTTTAGCGGACCATCAAGTTTTGATGCGGCTCAAAACTGCCCGTCAAGATATTGAACAAGTGGAATTATATTATGCTGATATGTACTTATGGCAAGAAGGCGCGCCGATGCAACATGCCACGATGCACGCCGGTCTCGCCACGCAAGGAAATCAATATTGGACGTTAAACGTGGACATCCCCACTAACCGGTTGATTTATGCGTTTAAACTGACCGACTTGGCGGGGGAAACGCTCGGTTATGGTGATGAAGGTTTCTTTGATGATACTGCCGCCAATTGGGCTGTTACGGGACGGTACTTCCATTTACCATACTTACACGTCAGTGATGCGGAACTACCACCAGCGTGGGTCAAAGATACGGTCTGGTATCAAATCTTCCCAGAACGCTTTGCCAATGGCGATACCACGAATGATCCGGCCAACGTGCAACCGTGGGGCCAAGGTCCGGTAAAACGGGATTCATTTTATGGCGGTGACTTAAAAGGAATTATCAACCATCTCGATGACTTAGCCGATTTAGGTATTAATGGCTTATATTTATGCCCAATCTTCACATCACCATCCGATCATAAATATGATACGATTGACCACTTTGAAATTGACCCGCATTTTGGGACGAAAAAGGATTTTCAAGCGTTAGTAGACGGCGCGCATGCTCGCGGGATGCGGGTGATGTTGGACGCGGTCTTTAATCATTTTGGCGATCATTCGCCACAGTGGGAAGATGTCGTGAAAAATGGCCAAAACTCGCGCTTTGCTGATTGGTTCCATATTCATGATTTCCCCGTCGGTCGCAATGCCGACGGTCAATTGAATTATGAAACATTTGCAACCGGTGCGGCGATGCCGAAAGTAAATACGCAAAATCCGGCGGTCCAACAATATTTGATCGACGTGACGAAATATTGGATTGAACAATTCAACATTGATGCGTGGCGCTTTGATGTGGCCGATGAAGTCGATCATGGTTTTTGGCGGAACTTGTGCGGCGCTTTACGTGCGGTCAAACCCGACGTTTACTTATTAGGTGAAGCTTGGCACAGTAGTCAAGCGCTCGTCAATAATGGCCAATTTGATGCCGTGATGAACTATCCGTTGACGCAACCAATCTTAGTGTTGTTTAATGGTGAGTTGACTTTAGACGATTACGTTGGCAAGACCAATTTGCAATTGATGCAATATCGCCAACCTAATCAACAGGCGATGTTTAATGCGCTGGATACTCACGATACTGCGCGGATGTTGACCATTTTCCACGATGATACGACTAAAGTCCGGGCCGCCTTGACCTTGCTAATGTTGTTACCGGGGAGTCCCTGTATTTATTATGGGACCGAAGTCGGGTTAGCCGGTGGTCCCGATCCCGATAATCGCCGGTGCATGGAATGGGACGAAACGAACCAAGACTTGGACTTGCGCCAATTCGTACAAACTTTGATTGCCTGGCGCAAAGCCCACAGTGACTTTTTAGCGACGAGTGCCATTAGCTGGCAAGTTCAGGGGGCGAGTTTGACGTTAACACGCCAAACGGATGACCACCGGGTGCGGGCGCGCTTCAATCTTGGCGATGCGCCTATCGCAGCCTTGACTGCGGGTAAAACCATGGTTGCCAGTGGCTTAAAGACTGGTGAACTGAGTGTTGGTGGCTTTGAATTAGGGATTGAATAGCTACAATAAATGGAATTTTTCGAAACGCTTGGCTATTTTTGTGATGGTCAAGCGTTTTTTGGTCGTTAATATAGTTGATTTATGGTTGCCGCTGGCTATCGTAATTGCTGAAAAGTGTCGCATTAAAGAGGTGATCGATATGAGTAAAATTGATGAATATGCCAGTCGACGGCGTCAGGATGATGCCCAATTCGCCCAAGCTGCCCAACTGGCTAATATTAATTTAGTTGTGGCGGTCCAAGTTAGAGCTTTACGTGAACAACTAGGGCTGACACAACGGGCCTTTGCCCAATTAATTCATAAACCCCAATCAACTGTTGCTAGATTAGAAACTGGCGCTATGAATGCTTCAACGAAGTTATTAAGCGAAATTGCGTTGGCGACGAATCAGCAGGTAACTATCGAATTTTCACCACTGGTCAAAGCATAAAAAATAGCTGTGGTTAAGACCCAAGTGAAACTTGGTGTACTAATCACAGCTATTTTTAGTTGGCAAAATGATCGCCAGGCAAAGCTAATAATTGGGGTTTGCCAAAATAATAGCCTTGTTGATATTTGATGCCGAGTTGTTGACTGCGGGTGGCATCGGCCGCATCTTCCACGCCTTCTAAAATCAAGCGTAAGCCGTATTCTACACTGATTGCGCGCCAAAAATGTAGCTTTTGTTGCATTGGGGGATTCTTTAAATCGAGTTGGAAGTTTTGCAACGCAAATTTGATTTCTGACATGTAGGGCAATAAGTCTTCAATCTCATTAAAATAGTTATCGCCGGTGCCAACATCATCTAACGATAATTGCATCCCTTGTTGCCGAAAATGTTTGAGTTGGGGCAACAGTTCGGCCACGGTATACTTTTGTGGACTGTCAGCTTCGGTCAACTCCACGACTAGTTTAGTGGGGTAGAGTTGTTGTTGACTTTTAATGATAGCGTCGGCAATCGTGGTCGTCATTAATTGGGCCCGGCTAATATTTACGGAACAGTAGCGGACTTTTAATGACAGGATTTTGGTGGTAGCCACGAGTAAGTCGGCGATGATTTGTGAGTCAATCGTTAAAAATGATGCGGGAATCCGCCAACCAGCCGGCGTATATTCTTTCATCAATAATTCATAGCCATTAATCGTTTTAGTCGCCGTATTGACTTGGGGTTGTACAAAAAAACGGTAAATGGGTGCCATTGAAAGCGCCTCCTCATAAGCGATTGGTTTACTTAAATTATAATAACAGTATACTATAATATGTTGCTAATCGTTGGTTAGAAGAGGAGAAATTGAATGAAAGTCGTCGTCGTTGGGTTCACCCATGCTGGAATAGCAGCGGTTGAACAAGTCTTAACTACTTATCCAGAAGCCGAAATTACGGTGTATGAGCGTCAAGCTAAAATCTCATATTTATCGTGTGCGACTTACTTACATATCGAGGGGACCATCCCCGAACTCAGTGATGCGATGTATGCTGATCCCGCGGATTTTGAAAAACAGGGCGTCACGATGGCTTTGCAACATGATGTGATTAATATTGATAGCAATGTCCATACGTTGCTTGTCCAAGATTTAATCACCAAGCAGATGGCGACGACTCACTATGACAAATTAATTATGACCACTGGTTCGATTACGGCCATTCCCGCCATTACGGGAATTGAGAATCCCAAAGTTTTGTTGTGCAAAACTTATGACCAAGCGCATGATCTTTGTCAGCATACGGTCCAACAACGCCGTATCGCCATTATTGGCGGAAGTTATGTGGGTGTCGAGTTAGCCGAAGCGTACATTAATTCCGGTCACCAAGTCTTATTACTACAACAAACCGCACACTTGTTAAATAAGTATGTCGAACCCTTAATTGCGGACCAAGTGGCCGACGTCCTCGTTGAAAAAGGCGTTCAAGTAGTGACCAATGCGCAAGTTACCGCGTTTGCAGATACTGCGGATGACCAGTTACTTGTAACGACCAAACAAGGTGATTTTGTGGTGGATATGGCAGCGATGAGTGCCGGCATGGTGCCCCAAACCGACTTATTGGAGGGCCAAATCGCGATGGCGGCCAATGGGGCCATCTTAACGGATGACTATATGCAGACTTCAGACCCTGATATTTTGGCGGCGGGCGATGCAGCTGCTAGTCACTTTAATCCAACCAAAAGCAATGTGTATGCGCCTTTGGCTTCACAAGCCGTGCGGCAAGGGGCGCTAGCGGGGATGAATGTTGGTGAACGGCGGTTACGGTCGATTGGCACGCAGATTTCGACCGGGATGATGGTCTTTGGTCATACGGTCGTCGGGACGGGTCTAACATTGGCAAGTGCCCAAGCTGCCCAGCGACATGTCGCGCATGTCGTCTATACGGGGGCGTATCGCCCAGAATTTATGCCCGACGCGGTACCAGTGACGGTTGAATTAATTTATGATCGCAATAACCGCCAAGTGCTCGGTGCGCAGCTGATGAGTGAACATGATGTGTCACAAGCTGCTAATACCGTGTCCGCGTTCATGCAAAATGGTGGGACCATTGACCAGTTGGCATTTCTTGACATGTTATTTTCACCGAACTTCAATCAACCATTCAATTATTTGAATCTAGCGGCGCAGTTAGCGGTTAAACAAGAAAATGGCTACTTAAGAACTTAATTTGATTACAACGACAGCGGACTGAAGTTCAACACTTCAGTCCGCTGTCGTTTAGGGTTAATGGCTCGTTGGATAATTGAGGGTCGCCATTTCACAATAATTGAAAGTCGATTGCCCCGTTAGTTGATGCATGACTTCGCCGTGCGTGACGCAGGCGAGGCAGTCGTAGTCGTTCGCGTACTTGGCCAATACTGCATTAACGCGTTCGCAAACCGCTGGAGCCGTTTCATATTGAAATGGAAAGTTCTGCGGGCAAATGGTTGGTGAGCGCTGATATTCCGCATAAATTTGTGTGACTTCAGCGTCTGTTTGGAGTTGGGTGCCCGTTAAATCCGGTTGCCATTCGTGCAAGCCGAGTTCGACTTGCACCGGAATCGTGGTGTGCCGGGCAATTTCTAAAGCCGTTTGCAGGGCCCGTGTGTAAGGTGACGTCAAGATTAATTGGATATCCGGCGGCAAAGTTTGACCACGTTGCTGCGCTTGACCGATGCCGGCGGGCGTTAAACCGCCAAATTCACGCCCGTAACTGACGTAGTGGGCCGCTTTGACCTCAGTATAATCCGGTTCGCCGTGACGAATTAAATAAACTTTCATTGAATTTGACCTACCTTGTGAAAAAAAGACGCGACCATCTAAATGATGACCAACGTCTTTTTATCAATAAATTTATTTGGTAGCTGGTTTAATACCGCGACCTTGGAAGAATTCGATCACAATTAAGACCACGTAGCAAATCAAGACAATCCCTAAGAGATTCGTGGTTCGCACGGTACTTGATAACCAGTAGTATTGCCAGTTTTGGTTGTTGAAGACCCACCAAACTAGTAATCCGGCAATGAGACCTAACGTATTCATAATTGCAATAAAGAAAATATTGCCGTTTTGCTTTTGACCCGCCCAATATGCGGACAAAATCGCCATCCAAACGCCCCAGACAATTAAGCCGACTACGACGACCCAATAAATAAGTGCTGCAATCATCGGTACTCCTTCTTTCTACATGTTAATAATTATATTTTACCATGAATTCGATTACATTGGGGCGTTTCAGTGATTTTTTTCACAATCAATTGTTTGGAAAAGTTGTCGCTTTTTGGGAGGATTACTTGTTATTTAAGGTCGAATTATTTACAATTAGAGCAACAAGGATATAGGGAAAGGGTTGGCAATCAATGACTTCTGCATGGAATTGGATTGGAATCATTGCTTGGATTATTGTTTTGGCGTTATTGGTGTGGGTATTTCATAATATTCGCGTCCGGCGCATTAAGATGATTGTGGAACGCAAGCATACGTTTGAATGGCGTAGTTTATTCATCACGATTGGGGAACTGGTCGTGAGCTTTGGGTTAGTAATTGGCATGGGGTATGTTACCTTTACCAATCGTGCTGACTTGTCCAATAAGCAAGACGTTGAAGTCACTTACAGCTATGAACCACTGGTCTTACAAGTGGGGAGTAAGCGGTCTTATTATGTCGCGGTTGACCGCGGTACCACCAATAAGCCAGTGCATATTTATAATTATTGGGTTAAAGGCGCTAAGTACACGGTTTCGAGTAATAAGGCGACCGTCGTTAGTAGCTTGAAACAGGTTAAAGTTGCGGACGCGGGGATTCCATGGTCACAAACGGCCTTGAAAAAACAAGATTGGCAACATGAGCGGGCGTACGCGGTGAAGTTAACTGCGACTTACAAACCTAACTTTTGGAATGGTTTAGGGGTGCATGTTGGCCATCAAGCCATGACGCGATGGTTATTACGGGTACCAGCGCAGTCATTTATTAATACGACAGATATTACAAATTAGTAACAATCAAAAGGACGCGGGCGTAAGGGCCGGCGTTCTTTTTTACGAGAACGTTAAAAGTGTTAAATGTTTATAATACGATTCATTTTAGGTTTCACATCGGGACGTAAAAGAGTAAAATAATCTTGTCACAAATTTTTTGGATATTTAAACATTTTTAATGATTTATAAAGTTTCTAAGCAAACTATTGAACGATAAAAGGAAGCGAACCGATGATCGTCGAACAAATTAATCCGCTATTCGTCTGTGGAATTATTGGGGATGCGACCAGTTTAGTCGTTAACAAAAGTTTAACCGGTCCTTTTGCCAATCGCTATGACCTAGCGACGGCGCCGGTTGATACCGAGTTAACCCTTGGCGAAACGGTTAGTCGCATCACTAAATTACAAACAGGATTGGAAACGGTAATTGCTAAACAACTCGGTACCATCCGTTTTACTTTTCCGGCTACGTATGAACTTAGCTTACAACGCGCGATGATTAGCACGTTTTATTTATTAGAACCAGTCGGTGGGACGTTGATTACCAAACGCCCCAGTTATACGAGTGCCTTTTCGGCTGGAGCGGCGCGCGTGCCGCTAGCGCAACTCAACTGGGCCAATAGCTCGCCACTCGTCATGCAAGCGAAACGCTTTTTAGCGACGGGGACGTTCCCGATTGCTGATCAACAAATTGCGGCTTTTCAAATTCCAACCGCCGCACAGTTTTAAGACGCAACGTTGACTTTTGCAATTGGACGTTGTAGAGTTAGCACTAACTTAAAAAGATGATATGTTGATGAGAAGAGTAGCTAGGGCCGCGTTTTAAGCGAGTCAATGGATGGTGGAAATTGATAATGCGCCCCTAGTGAAGATGAGCTCGGAGTTAATCAGTGGTTCACGCTACTGATTCGGATTGGTCGCCGATATCCAGATCACGCGTGTTAAGCGCGGATGAGGCAGCATAAGCTGTGAAGATAGGTGGCACCTCGGAGTGAAAGCTTCGTCCTTTGTAATGAAGGACGGAGTTTTTTTGTCGCCAAGTATCGGAAGGGGAGTTTAAGATGGATCAAGCAACATTTATTAAGCAATACGCCACGAATCGGTTAAATACGAACTCACTCAAGTGGGATTTACTCAAGGAACGCTATGGTAATCCGGATTTATTGGCAATGTGGGTCGCCGATATGGAATTTAAGGTTCCGGAACAAGTGACGCAAGCTTTAACCGACCGGATTGCGCATGGCGTTTATGGTTATTCATACACACCGGATAGTTATTACGAGGCCTTCTTTAATTGGGAACAAACGCGGCATCAGTTGACGCTCAAAAAAGACTGGTTGCGGTTTGGCACGGGGGTCGTTAATTCGTTGTATGCCTTGGTCAATACGTTTACGCAACCGGGGGACGGCGTGTTGATTTTGACGCCCGTGTACTATCCATTTTACGATGCAATTCAAGATAATCATCGCCAACTAGTGACCTCAGAGTTAATTAATAATCATGGGACTTATTCGATTGATTATGACGACGTCGAAAACAAAATTAAAAATAATGAAGTGCGGTTATTTATTCAATGTTCACCGCATAATCCTGTCGGTCGGATTTGGACCGCTGAAGAAGAAACGAAATTATTAGCCTTGTGTGAAAAATATGATGTCTTAGTCGTTTCTGATGAAATTCATCAAGATATTGAAATTGACCCTGAAAATTATCCGTTTATTTCGGCATTAACGCTAGCTAATGGCCGTTTCACCGACCGGACCATTGTGGTGAATTCACCATCTAAAACTTTTAATGTCGCCTGTTTGTTGAATTCACATATTATTATCCCCGATGACCAGTTGCGGGCGCGCTATGATGCGAGTTTACAACGACTTAGCCAAACGGAAGTGAACGTCTTGGGGCAAACGGCTGGCGAAGCGGCGTATACGTACGGGGCGGATTGGTTGGACCAGATTTTGGCGATTGTGCGCGACAATTATCATTATTTGAAGAGCCAACTCGCAGCACATGCTCCTGAAATTGTCGTCGCGGATTTACAAGGTACTTATTTAACGTGGTTGGATCTACGAGCTGATATTAAACCGACTGATACGCGCGAATTTATTCAAGATAAATGTGGGTTAGCGGTTGACTTTGGTGAATGGTTTAGCAAAAATGACCAAGGCTTTGTACGCTTGAACTTAGCCACGGACCCGCGGTATGTCCATCAAGCGGTTGATAATATTATCAATGGGTTGGCCGTTTTAAAAGCGCACTAAATGATAATTACGTTGTCGCGCAATTGATGTGGGTAGCTATTTTGCGGTCTGTTTGTAAACGATGATGAGTTGTTGGTTGTCGATTTACCAATGTACGGCCAGCCTTTTTGTCACACGTTGCGACCATAAAAAAATTTTTAAAAAAAACAAGTGGGGGCCTGATGAAATTTTAACATCAGGCCCCCATTTTGAGCTTATCTTGGTATTTTTTAGGCTTTCGGTTAGTAGCGTGGTGTTAGCTACCGGTTATTTTGACGGTCGATATTAGCGGCGGTGGCAGCAGGGGTGGTCCAATTACTGGGATTTAGAATATCGGCTTGGGCCGTTTGTTCGTCGTGGTCATAGCAAGCTAATTGTTGTTGGATATAGGCGACTTGTTGCTGGGCAGCTACCACCCGGGCCTGCGCTTGTTGCGCTAAGGCGACTAGCATGGCATGCCGCGTCGGCAAGGTGGTGGCGCCAGTTTGGCAGAGGGCGACGTATTGTTTTAAATCGTGGATTGACATCCCCGATTGCCGTAAGTATTGGCAGGCTTGTAACCAATTTAAAGCTGCGGTATCAAATTGACGTTGGTTATGGGCGTCACGTTGTAAATTAGGAATTAAGCCTTGATTGGCATAGTAGCGGACGGTATGGACCGACATGCCCAATTGTTGGGCCGCCTGATTGGCTGTTAACATCTGCGATTACCTCCGAATGAAACTTTAAGCTTGCTTGAGAGTAACTCTCAAGTGCTAGCATTATAGCACATTCAAAAAAGGTAGGTTATTTACATGACTGATTCAATGGTAATTTTAAACGGCAGCACGACACCTAAAGGTAACACAGAAGCCCTAATTAAAGCGTTTCGGTCGGGACTGGCGCCACGGATAGCGGTGCAACAATTTGATTTGGCGAAGTTAGTGATTACGCCTTATCAGCTTGGTCAGCCGGCCGTCAATGATGATATGACGACCATTATTCAAGCAATCGGGCAAGCTAAGACGGTTGTTTTCGCATCACCGGTGCACTGGATGCAATTCTCATCACAATTAAAAACCGCGTTGGATAGAATGACGTTTGATATGCGCGACCTATTTGTGAATAAACAAGGCGTTTTGTTGATGGCCGGTGCCAGCGCACCCGAACGCATCGAAGCCTTGATGCTACCTTATTATCAAGCTTGTTTTATTGATAGTTTGCATTGGGAAAATCGAGGAACCGTCATTGCGGGTGGTGTTTTTGGACCGGGAGATTTAGCTAAAACGACTTATGGGCAACAAGCGCAACAAATTGGGGCCGCATTATAAAAAAAGTGACGTCCATCAATTCAAAGTTGAATTATGGGCGTCGATTTTTATGTTTGGTTGATTGGGGTTTTTTAGCCACGGCTTTTGTTTGCTGGGTGACTTTTCATATAGCGCCGTCGATCGAGCTGTCGCCGAACGAAGGAGTAGCCAACGAGGGCTAGGGTTAGTAAAGCGACGAAGATGGCGGCTTTAACGAAGCCGAACATCCAGAAAAAGACGGCAATTGCGAGTGCACAATAGACAATTAAAAACATGAGACCCTCCTTCTTTCGTTGCGAGTTCTATTAGTTAATAAAATCATTGTACCGGGTAAAAATAGTTATCTCGTGTCTGAAATTTGAATTTTTTGTTAAGAGTCCCATGCCGTCAATGTCCACGCTAACCAGTGCTGGAATTGATGAGTTAATAACCGATGTTTACCCGTGATATCTAGCTTAACTAGGTTCAATCGTTAGCTTTGCAAACATAACTGACTGGTCAAAAAAATCCCCTGAAACATTGACACCGCTCGCTTCAGGGGATTTTTTAGCGTAAGCAACGTTACGACTTAATTATGACGAATTCTTAACTAATTTAACGACGATGCCGGTTCATCCGCCGTTCGTTAGCCAGATTAAGTTGCGTAGTGGTCAGTTGATAAGTCGTCGCGTCAGTCAATTTTGTTAGTCCCACTTGCAAAGCGCCAAGTTGAGTTTGGTCGCTAACGGTGGGGGCTAGCTTGGTCACAATTTGTGTCATTAAGGTCAAGTTCGGGGTCAAGGTCTCCGCAACTTGGCGATCATATTGGGCTTGCGATAAACTGTGAGTTTGCCAACGCGTCACTCGCGATAATAAAGTAAATAATTGCGTATCAAGTAAGGTTAATAAATAATCACTTTCTTCAGTAGTAAATGACATGGCAGTTCCTCCTTGTGATGTGGTTCAAGTTTACCATGGCAAGGTTTTAAAAGGTTATTTAAATAACGATTTTCATAAATTAGCATAAAAATGCTGAAATCCAAGTCTAGGTTCAGAAAACGCTTTTTTGACGTGGTAAATTAACGGTAATCGGTGGGAAGGAGGATGTTAATTATGATTGGCCATGTTACGCAAATTAATGTTGTATTGAATCAAGGAATCTTAACCGATTTTCATGGACGTCATTTTAAGTTTGCTTTATCAGCCGCACCTCCGACTGGTCCCGTTAAATTAGGTGAAGAATTGTGTTTCACGCCCCAGTTAACGACCGCCGGCTTAATTGCGACCAATTTAAGTCAGCGGCACCATGACGGAACGAAAGTCGTGATTCCGGTGCCGGTGGATGCCGATGCCCCGCGCTTTGTGCGGATTGGTGAAGTAGTGATTAACTTAGCTCAAATTCAGTATTACGAAATGACGACGACGCAAAGTGAGATTCGCAATGGTTACGAATCGTGTGCACGCCATTTATTGATTCAGATGAAGGGTGGTCGCCAATTTACTTTTTATAATTGGGACGGCATTAACATCGATGATGTCATGCATAAGTTAGCGATGTTACATACCACGAACCAACGAATTGATCTTGAACATCGGGCCTAAATGAAATCTCCGTAACTGCACTGGGGGCGGTTACGGGGACTTTTTGCTTGTCGCTACCGGAACTTTCCAAATATTGGTGAATGTGTAATTGCCGCAGTTGGCTGACCGTAATTCCATCGTCCTGGGACCGGTCCAAGGACGATGGAATTACGGTCTTGGACCTCGCTTTTGAGCCCAAACCCAGGTCTCAAAAGACGTCTGTGGTGTAAACGGCCCAAAAACGCCCGTTAACGCCAATTGCACGGAAACTGCCTAAAAGGTTATATAAAATAACCGCCACCTTGATGGATGACGGTTTGGATGGGCTATTCGGAAAGTATGTGTTTTAAAAAGTATTGCGAGTGACTGCCTTAACGGTTAACTCAAATGGCAGTTATGTCCGGTCTTTAAAGATAAATAACTTACTGAAAAACCAGTTCAAGACAACGACAACAACTTGGTCGATGATTTTAACAACCAGGCTATTGCCATGGAAGACAGATGTGCCGATTATCATGATGGCTTCATCAATGAAGAAGCTTAACAGGCGGAAACCAAAAAATGAAGTGGCTTCACGAATAACGGCGCCGGCCGTGGGCGTTTTGGAATCAAAGACCCATAACTTATTTGTAATATAGGCGAATAGGACCGACAAAAACCACGCCACCGCGTTAGCCAACCAGACGGGCCAGGCGATGACGCTGTTAAAGAGCCAAAAGACGACAATATTTACAACTGTCGTTAGGCCACCAAAAATTAAATATGATATTACACTTTGATATCGTTGCCATAATTGTTTAATGGTTTGCATGTGAATCCCCCAGCTTATCAGTTCAGTCGATAGGTATTATCCTAGCATAAAAGCGAACCTTGTGCGGGGGTAACGATTATTTTTGTGCTAAATCGTTAAAATAATTACTAAACGCGGTCCGAGCACTGGTCACATCGGCAAAGTGTTCGATTGTTAAGATGGTTGTCCCAATTAACGTGGTCGCTGTTACTTTAACAATAAACGGTTGTGGGCACCAACGCTTTAAAACTAAATCGATTTGGTAAGTGATTGCACTATCTACAACAACCGTTTGGCGTTGAATCAAACCATTGTGCATTTTTAACGTCATCATCATTGGAACCGCCCCTCCCCAACTAATTACCCACATTGTAGGCGGTGCATGTAAATCTAAGACAGCGTTTGTGTAAATATTAGGTAAAGTCTGCATTTTTGCGCACTAGCCCAGTTTGTTAACTGGCATATTTAGCATTTTTATCAAAAAGTAGGCGTAATTTAACCGTGTGTTTTATTGCTGAACCCACAATTGGGAACGCATTCATTAGTAATCAATGGTAAAATAAAGGTAGTAGAGGAAAGGGTGTGGCGCACATGTTACAAGAATATACGAATATTTTAGTTCCCTTAGACGGTTCCAAACAAGCGGAAGTGGCGTTGGCGAAAGCGATTGAAGTGGCAAAGCGTAACCAAGCCCACGTTGATTTATTATCGGTGATTGATCCGGGACAATTTGGCTATAACTTGGCCGGCTTAGCCGATGGCGATATCACATATCAACTCGTTCAAGATTCCGAAGCTTACTTACAAAAGACGGTTGATAAAATTAAGGCAGACGGCTTTGAAGATATTGAATTTCATATTCGGATGGGGAGCCCTAAACCAATCATCTCGCAAGACTTCATTCGTGACCATCACAACGATTTAATTATGATGGGGGCGACCGGGTTAAATGCGATGGAACGGGTCTTAGAAGGCTCAGTTACCACGTTTGTGCAACGCAATGCCTTAACGGATGTCATCGTCGTTAAGACCGATTTACAAAATACATTATTAGAAAAATAAGCGACTAGTTTGGCCAGTCAACTTCGGTACGCCGAGGTTGGCTGGCTTTTTTGTTACTGGATGCTTGCTGGCCGCTGCCAGCTGACCGTAATTCCAGCCGCCATGGGGACCGGTCCAAGCCTGAGGAGCGGTCTTGGCCCTTGCTTTTGAGCCTGAAACCCAAGTCTCAAAAGGCGTCCGTGGTGTAAACGGGATACAGCCCAATCCCGTTAACGCCACCTGCATGGCGGCTTCCATCACAGTCAGCGGGCAGCTAAATGGATTGTTGTTTGAAGTTGAAATTGCAATCAGGGTGTCACTATTTTCGCGGCCTTTTACGAGCAATATTGGTAACCAGCATTTATAAAAACATTGGCCGGCGTTGGTGATGAAGTTCAGCGAACTGCACGCCGAACTAATGCCGTATTTATAGTGACTAATAATATCGGCAAGCTGCTCATTCGTACATAACCAGAACTAGTATAAGCATTGATTGAGTTCCTTATTTGCATAACAGGACAAAACGGCCATCGCCAAAATTAACGTTTCCTCGAGTTGAAGATGCCTAACTATGGCTGAAACGTTGTGCGAAAATTTGTCTATTTATGTTGGTTATCATTGCCACTCGCAGTTTATGAGCTATAGTGAAGTCCACGCTCAAATTACAAAAAAACAGCTAGTCGCAAGGACTAACTGGTTGTCGTTATTTTTTAACTTGTAAATGGCGATAGCATTGACTGGCAATCGCCGTGAAGATGGTGGTGAAGCCCACTAAGAAGAGGGTGGGAACCAAAGGATTAAAGTAGCCGACCGCTTGTTGATGGCCGGGATCACCCACGGCCCACCATAAAAAGTTGAGCCAAGTGCGATTGAGATAAGCTTGCGGGAGCTTGGTGAAGATTGTCAACAGTAGGTTTAAAAGCAAGAGCCCAACTACGGGAACGGCAATTAAAACGGTATAGCGCATGCGCTTGGATAACAAGCTCAAGCCACTACCAATGGCCATGCCGAGCGTGCCTAAACATAAATAGTCCAGCCAGCCAAATAGAAAGGCCCCTAACCCGGCGAGCCAGGCTGATGAGAAGCCTTTGCTGTAAAAGCCAAAGGCCGTATTACTGAGAAAATTAGTGAGATGTGGCGACCATACGATCTGATTGTAGATGGTCGCAATTAGGTCACCGACAAAGGTAATTGCCACGATACTTAGGAGGCGCGCCCTAAAAAAGGTCCGTCGTGAAATGCCATTTTGAATGCATAATTGAAAATCATCGGTCGTAAACCAAGTGATAATGAAGATGAAAAAGCCAAAGACGAAGTTGAGTGCCAACCCCTTGATGACGTTTGAAAAAACGTATGTCGATAACTGCTGGGTTAAGGCATCGTAGATTAATGGCACCACAATTAAGATTCCCACGACCCAAGCGTACGTACCACCTAAGTATCGTATTTGTGATTGGAAAAATTGCCTGGTGACCGATTTAAGCTTTGATGACATGTTGTAACCCCCACTTCGTCGTTAGTTTTTGACCTTCAATTTTTGATTGACATAATAGGCAATGGCGCCCATGACTAAACAGCCAATAATCATGGTGATGACCGGGACCGTCGGGTTGAAGGAACCCGCGGCGCCATCAGCGTTGTAGCCGATTAAAAATTTAAATAGTTTTTCAATCGGCGTATCCACGTCGTTCGGATAAGTCCGAGAGCTACTAATATTAGCTATTAGGATTAACGCGAAGAATCCTAAGATGGGGACTACGACGATTACTAAGCGGCGGATGCCGGTCGTCAATAAACTTAATGCGCCGCCAATGGCCATGCCAGTTAAGCCGGTTCCGACCATAAAAATCCACGTAAATACCACGTAGCCCACAATATTGATGAAAACATTACTGCCGAAGAACCGCCCGTACAGGCCGCCATATGGTTGAACCAACAAAGCCTTTAAGGCACTGTGGTGTTGAAAGTTGGCGGTGACGCCGAAGTAATAAATCGTGGCAATCAAGACGCCAATCAAACTCAGCAGTAACAAGGTAATAACTCGCGCTTTAAAGTAAGTCCGCCGCGAGATTCCATTTTGAATACAAAGTTTGAAGTTTTCATAGGTGAGACTCATCGTAATAAAGATGAAGAACCAAAAGATCACGCCGACGCCGAGGTCGCTTAAGTTATTTGGTAAGGTCGCCGCCGTAAAGCTGCCGGAAATTAAGGCGAATAGGGCCGGTAACAGGGCGAACGTGGCAATTAACAACGCGTAGACCCAGCCGAGATATTTCAGTTGGTCAAGTAAGTAATAGCGAGTCAGCGCCCGAACCTTAGTTGACATGGGCTTCCTCCTTAGTATTCGTCAAATTGATGAATAGTTTTTGTAGGTCCAAATGTTCAATCTTGACGGTATCCGGAATCGGCCGATCATCTTGCAAGGGCCCGTAGACGTAATGGGCGGTAATCCCACCAAGATGGTCCGCGCCAATCACATTTAAGCCTTGCGTGTAGGTCGTGACATCATGGTCGGACCCGCTAATCGTGTAGGCGCGCTCTAAAATATCCGGGACGCTGCCGTTGACGGTGATTTGATGATGATCTAAGACAAAGACATGTTCAATCAAATTAGCGATTTCTTCAATTAAGTGAGTTGAAATCACAAAAGTTCGTGGCTTTTCGCTATAAGTTTCAATTAATTCGTTGTAGAACAATTCGCGATGATTGGCGTCTAACCCTAAAACCGGTTCATCTAAGAAGATGTAGTCAGCGGGAACGCAAAACGCCACGATTAGTTTAAAAATGGTGCGATAACCAGTCGATAATTTACCGAAGCGGGCGTTTAAGTCGAGCCCGAATTCTTTGGCGAGTCGTTCAGCATAGGGCCGATCGAAGTCACCATAAAGTTGGGTCGTCGTATCCAATAATTTGTTTAGTTTCGTGCGGTCGGGGTATAAATTGACCTCACTCATCAAATAAATTCGGCCCAAAGTTTGGTCGTTATCACGCATGGATTGTTCATCCAAAGTAACCGTCCCGTGATCGGCAAAGATACGATTACTAATAATATTTAGTAAGGTGCTTTTTCCGGCACCGTTACGACCGAGCAATCCATAAATTTTTTCCGGTTCAATCGTTAAACTGACGTTATCGAGAATGGTTTGATGATGGAAAGCTTGGCTGACCGCTTTGACTTGAATACTCATTTCGCTTGAAACCCCCGTTCAATTAATTGTGCTAGTTCCGGTTTGGTGATGTGCAGCTTGCGGGCTTCACTCACGAGATTTTTAACGTAATCATCGTAAAATTGATTGCGTCGTTTTTCGACAATGCGTCCTTGTGCGCCCGGCACGACGAACATGCCGACCCCCCGGCGTTTTTCAATCAGGTTCGCATCAACGAGAATGTTCATACCTTTTAAAACGGTGGCGGGATTAATATGGAATTCTTTGGATATTTCCGTAGTCGAAGGGACTTGTTCGCCCTCCGAGAAGGTGCGCGCAAAGATGGCTTCTTCGATTTGTTCGGCAACCTGTAAGTAGATTGGTTCCGTACTATTAAAGTTGAACTGCATCTTTTTCACCTCGTAGCAGTAGGTAAGCATTATTTCGTCGCAATTTTATGATGTTTGGGCATGAGTTGGTGCTCCGTGCGATCAATTCGCGCGGCGACCCAACTCGAGAGTAATAACAACGTGCCTAAGACGGCCAACAAGACGTCTTGATGTTGATAAAACGTTAAGCTGGCCACGAGACCATTAGCCCCTAACCACAGTAACGGCATCAAGCTACCGAGCCAGAAGTGGCGGCGGTTAGCGAGCCCAAAGCGATGTAGTGGTGTAATGACGATTAATAACGCGACTAATCCAAAGTATACCATGATTTATTCCCCCTCCAAAAGGTTATTCTAAAACGATTCGTCGATAAATTGAGACGGTAATTAAATAGTAGATGACATATAACGCGGCAAAGATTAAGAATGGTAACCAAATACCGGTATATGGTGAGCCGACCATAATAAAGGTGAACATCTTCAAACCGAATAAAACGTGAATGACGCCAACGATACCAGGCAAGATGAATAAGACAGCAATTTCTTTACGAATCGCGGCCCGTAATTGACTTTGACGGGTCCCAATCTTGTTTAACATCTTATAACGATTCCGGTCAGCCGCAGCGCCAGATAAAATCTTGAACATCAAGCAACTAGCGAGCATGGCTAAGAAGGCGACCCCTAAGAAGAAGCCCATGAATTCTAAGCCCGAATACATGCCGTTGACGATGATGTAGTTACCATAGCGGCCACCAAGCATACTTTCGGTCAGCCCTTTGTCGCGGCGTTGTTGACTGGCCGCCAAGTGTTTTAAAGCATTCATATGCTTGGCAACATCTTTGGTGGCAAAAATCGTTAACGTACTTTGTTTGCTCGTGATCTTTGCGTAGGCCGCGTCTGATAAGAACACTTGGGACATGTTTTGGTTAGCGCTAGCTTGTAATTGTGATAATTGATAACTGGTCATGCTTTTGGCGAGTTGCTTGGCATTGTTTTGTTTCGCAACGGAATCAATTTGGTTTTTGCTCTTTTGATCCATGGTCGTAAACGGGTGTTGGTTGAATTCGCTGGCCCGATAATAAACGACTTTTTTACCAACTTTAAAATGATAGTTGGCTTGGTTAGTCGGGTTCAACTTAGCAATTTGTTTTTTCTGAGCTGTCGTCGCGTTAACAATCCCCATATCATAAGCATTCGAACTGTTCGCCATTAAAGGTACTTGGCGATGGAAGCCCATCCCCACGGTAATCGCCCCTAAAGCTAAAGCGAATAACATCGCGACAATTGATAAAATCTTCGTGTAGTTACGAATTCGGAAACTTAATTGTGACAAAGTAAAACCGTTCAAACCGCGATGCGCAAAATTGAATTGCTTGAGTAAAACGACGAGCCAAACAAAGATGGCATTGAATAAGAGATAAGTCCCGATAACAATCGTCACTAAGGCAATCCCAATACCAGCCATTTGTAAGTTTTTTAAGTCGCTCATGGCCCAATAACCAATCGCAATTGAAATCAAACCAATGATGACTTCTACTAATTGACGAAATGGTTTTAAGCGGGGCCGGTTCGGTTGGTCATTACTGTGTAACAGTTTCAAAGCCGGCGTCTTAGTTAAGGCAATTAAGTTGAAGAAACCAGCTAATAAGAATAAGCCGACATATAACAATAAGGTGGTGCTAGCAGCTGGCGTATACCAAGCGGCGAAATGATGCAACGTTAAGCCGAGGCTGCTGACTAATAATTTGCTGACGCCAACGGTCAAAATAGTTCCGAGAGCAATCCCGACAATCGTGGCGGTAATCCCAACGAGTAACGTTTCGAGCCAAATCAATTGGCCAATTTTACTTTTACGCGCGCCGACTAACATGAACAAACCGTAATCGCGTTTCCGCATACTGAGCAAAAATGAATTGGCATAACTAATATAAACTAAAGTAATAATGGTCAATAAGACGGAACCAAATTGGAAAATTTGGCCGGCTAAGCTGATGCCAGAATTACTGCTTAAAAATTGTTTATTGGTGGCTAGGGCTTCAAACATATAGAAAATGGCGCTCGACATAATTAAGCCGGAGAAGAGGACTAAGTAGTCCCGCCAACGGTTTTTGAAACCGGTCATGGCAAGTTTGGTTAACATGGTGAGCTCCTTTCTATTGTTCGAATGTCCCTAAAGTGTCGAGAATTTGTTGGTAAAAATCAGTCCGTGAACGGTCACCACGATGTAATTCTTGGCCAATCTTACCGTCTTTAATGAAAAGAATACGTTGGCAGTAGCTGGCTGAGAAAGGATCATGGGTCACGAGCAAGATAGAAACGGCTTGTTCGCGGTTGATAGTTGTAAATAAGTCGAGTAACTCGCGGGCTGATTTGGAATCCAACGCCCCGGTTGGTTCGTCACCGAAAAGCATGGCGGGTTCGTTAATCAATGCTCGCGCAGCAGCGACCCGTTGTTTTTGACCACCGGATAATTCATTTGGATAGTTGTTCAAAAATTGGCTGATGCCTAATTGACTAGCGACCATTTCGACGGCCGGTTTAATCTTTTTAGCGGCGACATTTTGTAACGTCAATGGTAAAGCAATATTTTCAAAGGCGGTCATTGTTTCGAGTAAGTTGAAATCTTGGAAAATGAACCCAATCTCTTTAGCCCGAAAATCGGCAAGCTGATTCCCCTTTAAGTGGGTAATTGGTTGTTGGTTAATCGTGACTTCACCGCTCGTTGGTTGGTCCAACGTCGCAAGCATATTTAATAGGGTGGTTTTCCCGGAACCAGAGGCCCCCATAATGCCGACAAATTCGCCGGCGTTGACTTCAAAATCAATTCCTTTTAACGCTTCATATTGTTTCGTGCCGGGCTTCCCGTATGTTTTGTGTAAATCCGCCACGGTCATAATTGGTGTGTTAGCCATAATTTAATACTCCCCTTGTCAAGTTGATTAAGCTTTGTTAGTTCGTTGCTTAGTTAGTTGCTTATGTAACTAACTATAAAAGCAACGGACCGTTTTGTCAATTTATTTCATGGAAATATTTTTGTGGAGTTGCGAAAATCATTGTTATAACAACGTTTGCATCCTTAATGAGAAAATCATGAGGTGGCTGCTTTGATGGTGGCAGGTTCATTACTAGGTTAGTTAGGTGTGAGTTTTAATTGCAAAGTCGCGGTGGCTAGCCTAAAATTATGCATACTGATTAGGTTTGATAGTATAGGAGGAAGTATTGTGAAAAAGATTTTAGTCTTACATACCGGGGGCACGATTGCGATGTCCGCTGATGAAAGTGGCAATATGGCACCGGGGGCGCAAAATCCGCTCGATAATTATGTGAATCGTTTTAGCGATGAAGTGGAGTTGCAGACCGAAGACGTCTTTAACTTACCGTCACCACACATCACACCGGCGCGGATGTTGGAATTGAAACAACGGATTGCCAAAGCGGCTTCGGAAGGTATCGATGGGGTCGTCGTGACACACGGGACGGATACTTTAGAAGAAACGGCTTACTTCTTAGACTTGACCTTGCCAAACGAATTAGCAATCGTTGTGACCGGGGCGATGCGGTCAGCCAACGAAATCGGCTCCGATGGCTTACACAACTTGGAAACGGCCATTCAAACGGCCAGTGCTCCCGATGCCGCTGACAAAGGCGTATTAGTCGTCATGAACGACGAAATTCATTCGGCGCGCTATGTGACTAAAACGCATACGACCAATGTCGCGACGTTCCGGACGCCAACTTTTGGTCCAATCGGGTTGGTTGCCAAGCATGGCGTGGTTTTCTTTGAATCATTGTTACGTTCAACAGTTTGTCCGATTCAAACGGTGGCCGACAATGTTTTCTTGATTAAAGCTTACGCGGGTATGGGTCCCGAATTATTAGAAGCAATCGCCCAACCAACGACTAACGGGGTCGTCATTGAAGCGCTAGGGGCCGGCAATATGCCGCCCGTCACGTTACCTGCGATTCAAAAATTGTTAGATATGAACATTCCCGTCGTCTTAGTTTCACGGTGTTTCAACGGGATTGCCCAAGATGTTTACGACTACGAAGGTGGGGGCGTTCAGTTGAAACAAATGGGCGTCATCTTCTGCCAAGGCTTAAACGGCCAAAAAGCACGCATCAAATTATTAGTCGGCGTCAGCGCCGGCATGTCCGCCGGCGAACTAGCCCGCTTTGTGGCGACGGCTAATTCTTAGTTAGGTTGTGGTTGCCGCAGTCGGCTGACCGTAATGCCATCGTCCTGGGACCGGTCCAAGCCTGAGAAGCGGTCTTGAACCTCGCTTTTGAGCCTACAAACCAAGTCTCAAAAGTCGTCCGTGGTGTAAACGGGCAAACAACGCCCGTTAACGCCACCTTCAGGACGATTC
>NZ_AYGX02000083.1:39456-92773 GCF_000498955.2 Lactiplantibacillus fabifermentans DSM 21115
CAGCTTAAGGACAGAGAAATCATGTGCACATTCAGTTAAGGTTGCCAAGCCACTGACTAACTGTAGGATAAATGACTTTGAGCAGGAACCAGTCAAGGCGTCGCTGGTGTAAATATGGGAAATTACGATATTAATGCCACGCATACAGCTGTTTCCGTCACTACGGTCACTTTTGAGTCTTTTGGTCTACTTGATATATCGCTGGTGTTGCCATACAACTATTGCGTGTGAAGAAACTCAGTTGGCAGTTGTGACAATTAGCTGGCAGCTAAATATGATCGGATATAAAAATACCCAGCTACTATTTTGGTAGTTGGGTATTTTTGATTGTCGACTGGTTCCTATATTGAAAGCGACGCTAAGTTTTAGCTGGAGGTCAGCAGTAATGGAAGTCGCCGTGCCAGTGCTGTAAGTTCGGCATGGTTTTTGCCGGACTTACAGCACTGGCATCTTTGAAGATTGGTGAATTGTCCCAAGCTTCAAAGTGAGGTTCGAGACCGCTTCTCAGGCTCGAACCGGTCGTCACCGCGACTGGAATTACTGCTGACCGGCAGTGGCAACTCCCAAAAACCGTCCGTATCTGAGGATGCGGACGGTTAAAGATTGGATTATTGATTCAATAAATTTTGCCGGACGAGCCGGGCTACGTAGGCGGCGTGGATGAGGGTGCCGTGGGTTAAGTCCTTTTGATTAACGGTCATTTGGGTGTAGCGGTCGGCCGTATTCATGAAGAGCGTGCCGCCCGCGGTGACACTACTTAGTGGAACGACGTCGTCATCGCCGCTACTTGTATCCGCCGCAATGTTGACGACGGTATCCAAGCTTTTGAACTTGTCTTTGTTGGCGAGTAACGGGTCATATAAGGTTTTGTCGGGGTGCTTTTCGTTGGTGCCTAAAAAAGGCGTGCCGAGGAGCATCAAGTTTTGAATGTCGGCGACACTGCCACCGGCGAGACCGGCTAAATAGCGGCTCCAGATTAGACCACCATTGGAGTAACCAAGAGCGTTAGCGGTTTTTAGGCCTACCCGTTTTTGCAAGTAACGTAGCGCTTTGTCGAGGCCGGTCGTTTGGGTGATGATGTTATCATTACTATCCGTGCTATCTTCAAAGTAAATCACGATTAACGCATCACTTAAATGAGTCCCGTCCACGCGAGTCTCTTTGAATTGAATCGTTTGTTTTTTAGTGACTGTGACATTGATAATCGGGTGTTGATGTTGCGAATTCAAGGTTTTGATCATGTCATCAAAATCTTCAGGCGTACTACTACTGCCACCGACTAGAATTAGCGGGCGTTTTTGAGCGGTGATCACATGACTAGTGCGGTCACTGTGCAATTGCGTCGTTAAACCAAGCGTGACAATTAGAATTAAGAAGGCCCCGCAGGCAATCAATCCCCAGATAACTTTCTTGGGCATGTGTTCACCTCACTTCCGTTGTTAGTTGTTAGAACCGTTCAGCGATAACGGGGCGGTCGTTTAAAGGTTGGACTGCCCGGGCGTTAGGTTGGAACAAGGCTTGGTAAGCTTGTAATTGGGCTTCACCAAGCATGACACTATCGCCGCAAACGTACCATTCAACACTTTCCGTCAATGGCGGCGTCGTTAGTGAGCCCAAATAATGATAGACCGTGCCAGTATCCGGGAGTAATTTCGTTAAATCAACGGGTTCGGTCAAGTCATGACTGGCTTTGGGCGTGAATTGATCCAATAACCCTTGGAAGGCTTGGTTGGGCTTGCCGATACGGCCAAAGACGGCGACTACGGCCAATTGACCAGTCGCGCTACGATGAACCAAGTGCCATTCAATGGGAGCGGCCACGCCGTCGATTAAGTGTTCAGCGGGAATGTGGAAGTGGACTTGTTCAAAGTCGAAATCGCGGTCATTTAAGTAGGCCGCGCCTTTGCCCGCGGCTTTTAAAGTCGTGCCGTCGTCCATGATGGTTTGCGCTTGATACAAGCCGCGCCAACTAATGGCGGCTAATTGGGAAGCCGTCGTGGTCGTCGTTTGAATGTCGATGGGTGATTGGACGTTACCGCCAACTGGTTGCCAAGTCGCTTGCTGTGCATAGTCTAAAGTCATATCAAAATCCTCCATATATAAAACGTATTATCATTATTTTCTCACCGTTGCGCGCTTTGTCAATAATTGGTGCGCCCTCATTTACACGCAACCCGCGTGGATAATGGTGGTTAGGCCGATAAATCATATAATAAGTTCAATTTGAGACGCAGAAAATTTGCCAGCCGTGCAAACTCCACGCTACTAAATGACTGGGCAATGGTAAAATAAAGGTAGCTCATTTGAATGACTGACGATGATTGACGAACGCGTCGTCATAAATACACAGGATAGGTGGACAGCACAATGGCAGAACAACGTATTTTAACGATGGAACAAGGGATAAACTTCCGCGAATTAGGTGGTTATCAAACGAAAGATGGCCATACGATCAAATGGCATAAACTCATTCGGAGTGGTAGTTTGAGTGATTTAACGGCGGCTGATCTAACGATGCTTGATCAGTATGGGGTGCGCTATGATATTGATTTTCGCTCACCCAAAGAAGTACTCGATGAACCTGACCGTGTGCCTGGTAACGCCAAATATGTGTATGCACCCGTGTTCAATGTCGATGAAACCAAAAATTCCGACGGTCAAGATAAAATGGCGGCGGACTTAGAAAAGCACCCCGCTAGTGGTTATCGTCACATGCTCAAAGTGTACCGCATGGTGGCGAATGAACACCACGCTAAAAAGGAATATCGCCGGTTCTTTGATAATTTATTGGCCAATGACCAACCCGACGAAGCTTTACTGTTTCACTGTACAGCCGGTAAAGACCGCACGGGGATGGGGGCCGTTTACTTGTTGACGGCTTTGGGCGTCGATTTTGAGACGATTCGTCAAGACTACATTTTGACCAATGCTGCATCGGTGCAACGGATTGATGGCGCGGTGGCGGCGGCCCAAAAGCAAGGGTTATCCACGGATGCGGTGGATAGTATCAAAGCATTGTGGTCAGTGAATGCTGATTATTTGGATGCCGCATTAGCTGAAATCAAGCGTCAATCCGGCAACTTGGAACATTATTTACGGACAGAATTGAAGTTGACCAAACAAGAAATTGCTGACTTACGCCGGATTTACTTGGATTAGGGCCATCATGTGAAAGCGTGATCGATGCATGCTTTTTAGCTGTAAATAGCTGGTAAAACTAATTATAATAGGGGCTGACCGTTTAAACGGTGGCTTACCTATATAAAAATGTAATCGCTTTAAATATTATTTTGATTTATTTAGTGAAATCTATTACAATATAGCTGTGAATTAGTAAAATATATCAAAACAGCTGATTAAATCATAAAGGGGTCGTGTGTTATGGATAAATTTATCGCTATTGTTGGGACGAACTCTGATAATTCGACTAACCGTAAACTATTACAATATATGCAAAAGCATTACGCCAACCAAGCTGAAATTGAATTAATGGAAATTAAAGGGTTACCAATGTTTAACAAACCCGCTGACAAACAAGTACCCGCGGCCGTAACGGACATGGCTGCCAAGATTGAGGCCGCGGATGGGGTGATTATTTCAACGCCAGAATACGATCACTCGGCGCCCGCTGTGTTAATGAATGCGCTCGAATGGTTGTCATTCCACATTCATCCATTTGTGGATAAACCCGTCATGATTATCGGGGCGTCCTATGGCTCACTCGGGACATCGCGGGCCCAAGCACATTTACGTCAAATCTTGGATTCTCCAGAATTGCGGGCGCGCATCATGCCAAGTTCTGAATTCTTATTAGGTCACTCGTTACAAGCGTTTGACGAAACGGGTAACTTAGTAGACGAACAAAAGACTGCCAAACTCGATGGCTTATTCGCTGATTTTGAAACTTTTGTGGAAATCACGAAGCGCTTAAAGAATGCGCATGCCGCCACGGCACAAGAAGTTCGGGATTTAGACTGGGATAACTTATAGAAGGGGTGTTTGTTCATGTTGAAATTAGTAGGGATTGCCGGTTCCGTAGCTGATCAATCATACAACCGGATGTTGTTAAAGTTTATCGCCACCCATTTTAGTGACTTAATTGATTTGGAAATCTTAGACATTGACGATGTACCGATGTTCAATCAAAGTGACGACCAAACTGATGGTGACGCGGTTCAATTTTTGAATCGGAAAATTACGCAAGCCGACGGGGTCATCATTGCCACCCCGGAACATAATCATACGATTACCGCTAGTTTGAAGAGTGTTATCGAATGGTTATCATTCAAAATTCACCCCTTATCCGGGAAACCTTTAATGATCGTGGGCGCTTCATATTACGACCAAGGTTCCTCACGGGCGCAATTAAACTTACGCCAAATTTTGGAATCACCCGGCGTTGACGCGATCGTCATGCCCGGAAATGAATTCTTATTAGGCGATGTTAAGACGGCCTTTGACGACCACAACAACTTAAAAGATGACCGGACGGTGGGCTTCTTGAAAGAAACTATCGGCAAGTTCACCCAATTTGTTAAAGTCATCAATTCGATGAACGACAAAGCGGATGAAGGCTGGAAAAAAGAAGACTTGGAATCCCATGGGACGGTTGATACGACCATCAAAGGGCTCGATATGCATGCCGACGACTGGGTGGAACAAGCTGCTGAAAAGACTCACGCCGCTGAAGGTAGCGACTACGTGAAGTTAGACCGCGGCGTCTTGACGGTTGATCAATTAAATTGGTTCTTAAATTCCATGCCGATGGAATTAACGTATGCCGATGATAATAATCAATTCCTATATTACAATCACACGATGGATGTTAAAGACATGTTGGCTGGTCGGACACCTGGTTCGGCCGGGAACCCGATGGCGGACTGTCATCCTAAAGCGGCGATTCCACATGTTCAACAAGTCGTTCACATGTTACGGACTGGCAAGACTGATTTATTCAAGTTGCCCGTTCCCGGCATGGGTCCGGACAAGTACATCATGCACTACTATCAAGCGATGCATGATGACCAAGGCGGCTATCGTGGGATTAACGAATTCGTCCTCGATTTGATGCCAATCGTGAAGTATTACTTGGAACACACCGGCCAAGTGTTAGCTAAAGATCCTAACGCGAAAGCAGATGCTGTTTCGGGAGCCTCGTCACACGCTGCGGCTGAAAAAGCTAAGCCCGACGATGTTTCCGGGGCTTCCGCCGATACCGAAAAACCAGCTGAAAAGCCTGCCACCGATGAAGTCAGCGGCGCCTCCGCTTCCGCCGACGTCGAAACGAAGCCAGCGGCCCCAAAAGACGTTGACAGTGTTTCCGGCGCTTCTGCGAAAGACTAATTAAATAAAGTATTATTCGAGCGACCACTATTTTAGTGGTCGTTTTTTTAGTCTGGAATGCCTCCAACGACTAGTGGGCACACCGTGGGGGAGACCTCGGGCCAAAGGGCGGTCCCGAGGGCGCTTTTTCGCCAGGCAAAAGCCCGCTGCCAGTCGGAAAAGTCGCCCCCAATCAGCCCTTGGCAAAATGCGCCAAGGACTAATTGCGACACGGTGCGCCCACTAGTCGTTTCCGGCTGCGCTCAGTTGAAAAGTAGTTAAGCAGCTTCTCAGTTTCTAACATATCTGATAAGTTGTTCAATTTATCGCGATTGTTATCAATCAGATAGCTGAACGATAAAGCGTTTGACTGGGAAATGGCTGAGTACGAATTTTTTATGGGATGACTGCGAGTATATTTTCAGACAATTGAGTTGATTATTAGTTTCAGTCCACACTTGATGCGACTTATTATCACCTGTTGTAATCATGCCAATTGAGTATCGTGAATCAGCTTTGAATACACGATGTAGTTGTTGTTATTAAATATGGAAACGTGATATAGCCGGAAGCCAGTTAGCAGCGCGCCGTGTCGCAGATTGCGTTTGGCGGGCTTGGCCAAGCACAATCTGGGGCCAGCTTTCATGACTGACAAGGGTTTTAGTCAGGCATGAAAGTGCCCTGGGGACCGTTTTTTGGCCCCAGGTCTGCCCCACCGCGCGCTGCTAACTGGCTGGAGGCGAAAACAGTCACATACTAAAAAAGCCGAACTTTTAATGTTCGGCTTTTATTATATAAATAAAATGATACTTGGTTGGGACCTTAAGGTGGCTTAAAGGTAATCTAACCTAACAAACGCGACCTTATACTCGTAAAAATATATTAATCATTAGGTCAAAGACACACCGGGTTAATTTAATAAACACGAACATTAAAATGTTAATATATGGATAAAGTTAAGAAATTCGTTGACAGTGCTACTTGATGTTGCTAAACTTATGGTGAAAACAAAGAAAGAAGGATTGAGATGGCTAAGGTTGGTTTAGTGATGGGGTCAATTTCTGATTGGCCGACCATGGAACTGGCAGCGAAGCAGTTGACTGCCATGGGGATAGACTTCGAAAAGCACGTGATTTCCGCGCATCGGATGCCGGATAAGTTGCAAACGTACGGGGAACAAGCGGCCAAACGGGGCTTGCAAGTCATTATTGCGGGTGCCGGTGGGGCGGCGCATTTACCGGGGATGTTGGCGGCGAACACGTTGTTGCCCGTGATTGGGGTACCGATTAAGACCCGGGCGTTGAACGGGATGGATTCCTTACTTTCAATTGTACAGATGCCTGGTGGGGTGCCAGTAGCCACGATGGCCATTGGCGATGCGGGAGCGAAAAACGCGGCCTTGTTAGCGGCGCAAATTTTAGGATTACAAGATCAAACCACCCAACAAGCAGTAGCTGATTTCCGACAACGACAACGGCAGGAGGCTGAACAAAGTGAACGCCAATTTTAAACAAGCCATTTTACCACCCGCAACGATTGGTATCGTTGGTGGCGGTCAACTTGGCCAGATGATGGCTTTAAGTGCCAAAGCGATGGGGTATCATGTGGGCGTCTTAGACCCGCTGCCGCAAGCCCCCGCTGCCCAAGTCGCTGATTTTCAAGTTACGGCGGCTTATGAAGACCAAACTGCGTTGATTGAATTAGCTAAACGCAGCGATGTCTTAACTTATGAATTTGAAAACGTTGATGAAGCCGCGCTGCAAGCGGCCCAACAATATGCCCAATTACCACAAGGAACCGCGTTGCTACATATTACCGGTAACCGGCTCAATGAAAAACAATTCTTACATGATCACGGGATTCCGGTGACACCCTTTGCCCCGGCCAATGATCAACAATCCTTAAATTTTGCGATTAATCGCGTCGGCACGCCGGCGATTTTAAAAACGATTGCTGGCGGCTATGATGGCCACGGCCAAGTCGATATTAATCAATCGCAACCAACCGATGACGCCTTAGCGTTACTCAAGCATGACTGCATTTTAGAAGCGCGGCAAGAGTTCCACGCTGAAGTTTCCATCATGGTAACGCGGAGTGCCACCGGGGTCGTGACGACCTTTCCACTCGTTGAAAATCGACATCAACATCACATTTTACACACCACGATTGCGCCGGCCAATGTCGGTCCCGCGGTCCACGCTGCGGCGCGCAAAATCGCCGTTTCGATTGCGGAAGCTTTGGAACTACGCGGTGTCTTAGGTATTGAGTTTTTCGTTTTGCCAGATGACACCTTGTTAGTTAACGAACTCGCGCCGCGGCCCCATAATTCGGGCCACTATACGATTGAAGCCTGCAATATTTCACAATTTGAAGCCCATATCCGTAGTATTTGTGGCTTGCCAATTCCACCGATTACACAAATTAAGCCAGCGGTGATGCGCAACTTGCTCGGCGCCGATTTGACGGTCGCCCGCGAACAACTGGTAGACCATCCGGAATGGCATTTTCACGATTATGGCAAAGCCGACATCAAACCGCAGCGCAAAATGGGCCATGTGACGGTCTTAGCTGACGATATTGATGACGCGTTAAATTCATTGGCAACATTGAAGGGAGAACAATAAAGATGACGGAAATTGTAAAAGGTGATTTGTTATATACCGGTAAAGCTAAGGAAATGTACGCGACGAATGATCCCGATGTCTTATGGGTGGATTATTTAGATCAAGCGACCGCCTTAAATGGCAAGAAAAAGGTCGCCATTGACCAGAAAGGGTTGCTCAATGCTCACATTTCGAGCTTGATTTTTACCGATTTAGCTCAACATGGCATTAAAAATCACTTTATTGAACAATTATCCGACCGCGTGCAATTAGTGCGTCGCGTCAAGATGATTCCCTTGGAAACGGTCGTTCGTAACGCGGCTTCTGGAAGTTTTGAACGCAAATTCGCGGTGGACCATCTGATGAAATTCGACGAACCCGTCTTGGAATTCTTCTATAAGAGTGATGCCTTAGATGATCCGTTCATCAATGATTCGCAAGTTGCCGCTTTAAAAGTTGCCAGTGCCGAGACAGTGGCAGAAATGAAGCGTCAGGCCTTACTCGTCAATGACCGCTTGCAAGCCATTTTTGCTGAAATGGGCGTCCAACTAGTTGATTTCAAAATTGAATTTGGGCTGACTGATGAAGGCCAGGTGCTCTTAGCCGATGAAATTTCACCGGACAGTTGCCGCTTAGTCGATGAAAAGACCCAAAAGTCATTAGACAAAGATGTTTTCCGCAAAGATTTAGGCGATTTGACGACCGTCTATAAAGAAGTTTTACAACGCCTAGCCACTGTTGAAGGGAGCCAACAATAATGTACTTGGTTAAAGTTTACGTGACTTATAAGGAATCAATCTTAGACCCTAAAGGGGAAGCCGTTAATGATGCGTTACACCGTTTAGGCTATACCAATGTTGACAGCGTGGAACTTGGTAAATATTTTGAAATTAAGATTAAACCGGATAAGCGTCCGATTGAAGCCGAAGTCGATGAAATGTGTGACCGCTTATTAGCGAATGTCAACATGGAAACTTACCGTTACGAAATCTCGCAGATGGAGGCGTTATAGTCATGAAGTTTGCCGTACCAGTTTTTCCCGGTTCCAATTGTGACCACGATATGGTCAATGCGCTGCGTGATATTTTAAAAGCTGATGCGGACTTGGTCCCAGCAACAACGACCGACTTATCCGCCTACGATGCCGTTATTTTACCTGGTGGGTTTTCGTACGGTGACTACTTGCGCAGTGGCGCAATCGCGCGGTTTGCGCCTGTGATGACGGCGGTTCAAGCCTTCGCCGGTGCGGGTAAACCCGTCATGGGAATTTGCAATGGCTTTCAAATCTTAACCGAAGCCGGGTTATTACCCGGGGCCTTACAGGCCAACCGGTCATCCAAGTTTATTTGCAAGACGAGTGAATTGATCGTTAAAAATAACCAGACGCAATTCTCATCTGCTTACGCCGAAAATGCGCATATTAATTTGCCAATTGCCCATGGTGAAGGGAACTACTATTGCGATGACGCGACCTTGGCCGAATTACGGGCTAACCAGCAAATCATCTTCGAATATGCCGATAACCCTAATGGGAGTACGGCGAATATTGCCGGCGTCATGAATCGTCAAGGTAATGTTTTAGGCATGATGCCCCATCCCGAACGCGCGGTGGAAACCATCTTAGGGTCGACCGATGGCTTAGGCATTTTCCAATCGTTATTAGCTAATCAACAGGAGGTCGCGCATGCTTAAAGAACAAGAATTAACCCCGGAAGCCTTAAAAACCACTAAGGCTTACCGTGAATGGGGCCTCACTGATGACGAATATCAATTGTTGACGGATTCCGTTTTAGGACGGTTACCAAACTATACGGAAGCCGGGCTGTTTTCCGGTATGTGGAGTGAACATTGTTCGTATAAAAACTCCAAACCCGTTTTGAAAAAGTTTTGGACGCAAGGTGAACAAGTTATTGAAGGTCCCGGTGAAGGTGCCGGCATCATTGATATTGGTGACGGTCAAGCCGTCGTTTTCAAAGCCGAAAGTCATAATCATCCTTCCGCGGTGGAACCTTATGAAGGCGCCGCAACTGGGGTCGGTGGTATTATTCGCGATATCTTCTCGATGGGGGCGCGCCCGATTGCCTTACTCGACAGTTTGCGGTTTGGGGAACCGGAAGATGAACATACAAAATACTTGATCTCCCAAGTCGTGGCCGGTATTGGCGGCTACGGTAACTGTATTGGGATTCCGACGATTGGTGGCGATACGGTTTTTGATGCCAGCTATCAAAAAAATCCACTGGTTAACGCGATGTGTGTCGGTATTTTGGACCAAGCCGACATTCAAAAAGGACAAGCGACGGGGATTGGCAACAGCGTGATTTATGTCGGGGCCAAAACGGGTCGCGACGGGATCAACGGCGCCTCCTTTGCCTCTGCGGAATTTAACGATGCCAAAGATACGCAACGTTCCGCCGTTCAAGTTGGTGATCCTTTCATGGAAAAACTCTTGATGGAAGCCTGCTTGGAAGTGATTCATGACCACCGCGATGTCTTGATTGGGATTCAAGATATGGGCGCCGCCGGCTTAGTTTCGTCGTCCGCTGAAATGGCGTCCAAAGCCGGAAGTGGGCTTGAATTAAATCTCGATTTAGTTCCCCAACGTGAAACCGGGATGTCACCGTTTGAATTGATGTTGTCAGAATCACAAGAACGGATGCTCTTATGCGTTAAGGCTGGGGCTGAAGCGGAAATTTATGACGTTTTTAAAAAGTACGGCTTAGATGCGGTCACGATTGGCCACGTCACCGCTGGGCATCAATATCAATTATTTCACCATGATGAACTGGTCGCCGACGTGCCTGTGGATGCCTTAGCCACCAAAGCGCCCGTTTATCAACGGGAAAAGAAACGGCCCGCGCGGTTGAACAAGCAAAGTCATCATCAATTCATGCCACGCATCGTGGATGCGACTGGTGCGTTGAAGAAGATGTTGCAACAACCAACGATTGCGTCCAAAGCGTCACTTTACGAAACTTATGACTCCCAAGTGTTGACGAATACCGTTGTTAAACCGGGTTCGGATGCCGGGGTCATTCGCATTCGTCACACGGATAAAGCGTTGGCCGTGACGACTGACGTTAATGGTCGCTACTTGTATTTGAATCCCCGGGTTGGGGGTGAAATTGCCGTGGCTGAAGCGGCCCGTAATATTGTTGCTTCCGGTGGGCAACCCCTTGGGATTACGGATTGCTTGAATTATGGTAATCCAGAAAAGCCCGAACAATTTTATGACTTAGACGAATCGGCGCAAGGAATCGCCCGCGCCTGTCAATTGTTCAATACGCCCGTTATTTCGGGGAACGTTTCGTTAAACAATGAATCCAACGGTGAAGCAATTTATCCGACGCCGATGATTGGGATGGTCGGCTTGATTAAGCATCAACAAGATATTACCACCCAAGATTTCAAACACGCTGGCGATGCCGTGTACGTCTTAGGGACGACCGATGAGGCGTTCAACGGCTCGGAACTCCAAAAGATGTTGACTGGTGAAATTAGCGGTGAGTTATTTGATTTTGACTTAGTAACGGAAAATCAAAATCAACGCTTATTATTACGGGCGATTCAAAAAGGCTTGGTTGCGAGTGCCCACGATGTTTCAGAAGGTGGCTTGATTACCACTATCGCTGAATCATGCTTCGGTAAAGGTTTTGGGGTGGATTTGAAGAGTGACATTTGTGCTGCTAACTTCTTCTCAGAAACGCAATCGCGCTTTGTCATTTCGGTTACTCCGGACCACCGGGCTGAATTTGAAAGTTTAATGGACCCATATGCGACGTACCTGGGTCAAACAACTGATGATGACCGCATGTTGGTTATGACGGCCGATCAAGCTTTTGACTTGAAAGTCAGCTTTGCCAAACGGTTGTGGGAGGAGGCGTTACCATGCCTTATGAAGTAAAAAGTTTAAACGAAGAATGTGGTTTGTTTGGGGTTTGGGGCTCACCAGATGCCGCTCAGCTCACATACTTTGGCTTACATGCCTTGCAACATCGAGGTCAAGAAGGGGCCGGCATTACGGCCAATGACCACGGCGTCTTGCAATCAGAACGCGGCTTTGGCTTGTTAGCGGATGTCTTCCGCGACCCGAGCAAGTTAGCGCGTTTAACGGGGACCGCCGCGATTGGTCATGTCCGTTACACGACCGCGGGGAATCATGGTTTAGAAAACATTCAACCGCTGAGCTTTAACTTTAGTGACAGTCAGTTTGCGTTAGCCCATAACGGCAACTTGACGAATGCCGTAACGTTACGGCGGCGGCTTGAAATGCACGGAGCCATTTTCCATGCGAGTTCGGATAGTGAAATTTTGATGCATCTCGTGCGGCGCAGTCCGGCAGCCACATTGACCGACCAAGTTAAAGACGCGTTACGGCAAGTCCATGGTGGGTTCGCCTACTTGTTAATGACCAATGACCGTTTATTTGCAGCGTTAGATCCCAATGGTTTTCGGCCGTTAGTCGTCGGCCAATTGCCAACTGGTGGTTACGTCGTTTGCAGTGAAACGTGTGCGCTCGATGCCGTGGGGGCTAAGTTCATTCAAGATGTCGAACCCGGCCAATTGCTCACGATTGATGACCATGGCTTAAAGATTGACCATTACACGACGGATACGCAATTAGCGATTTGTTCGATGGAATATATTTACTTCGCGCGGCCCGATTCCGATATTCACGGCGTCAACGTCCATTCGGCCCGTAAACGGATGGGCGCGCGGTTAGCGCAAGAACAGCCGGTCGATGCCGACATTGTCGTGGGGGTCCCGAATTCCTCATTATCCGCGGCGACCGGCTATGCCGAAGCGAGTGGGTTACCGTATGAAATGGGCTTGATTAAAAATCAATATTCGTCGCGGACGTTTATTCAACCGACCCAAGCGTTGCGTGAACAAGGCGTGCGGATGAAGTTATCCGCGGTTAAGGGGGTCGTCGCGGGCAAACGGGTCGTCTTAATTGACGATTCAATCGTGCGAGGGACGACCAGCCGCCGTATCGTCAAGTTATTAAAAGATGCCGGTGCGAAGTCGGTCCATCTTCGGATTGCCTCACCGCCATTGCGTTACCCTTGTTTTTACGGTATTGATATTCAAACAACTAAAGAACTCATCGCGGCCCAAAAGAGTATTCCCGAAATGTGTGAAACGTTTGGGGCCGACTCACTTGGATTTTTGAGCGAACAAGGGGTTATCGATGCGGTCGGTTTAAAGGTGGATGCGCCATATGGTGGGCTATGTATGGCTTACTTCAACGGCGACTATCCAACGCCACTGTATGATTATCAAGCGGAATACGACGAAGAGATTCGCCAGTTGCAAAAAAGTCAGTCGAGGGGTGATTAGTTGAGCGATGCATACAAAAAAGCTGGTGTCGATATTAATGCCGGTTATGAAGTCTTAAAAGCCGTTAAAAAGATGAGTGGCAATGCGCAATTAGGGGCCTTTGGTGGCTTATTCCCGTTATCGGCCGACCAAACAGCTCACGAACCGGTCTTGGTGGCCGGTACGGATGGCGTGGGTACGAAACTGTTAGTGGCGATTGAAGCCCACCAACATGCCACGATTGGGATTGATTTGGTGGCGATGTGTGTCAATGATATTTTGGCCCAAGGTGCCAAGCCACAGTTCTTCTTGGATTATTTAGGGCTCGGTCACACGGATACCGACAAAGTGAAAGCCATCGTCGGTGGTGTTATTGAGGGTTGTCGGCAAGCCGGCACCACGTTAATTGGTGGTGAAACGGCGGAGATGCCCGATATGTATGGCCACGACCATTATGATTTAGCTGGCTTTGCCGTGGGGGTTGCCGACCGCGCTGACTTATTGCAAGCTGATAACATGCAAGCGGGCGACATCTTAATTGGCTTACCATCTAATGGCTTGCATTCGAATGGGTTCAGCTTAGTCCGTGACATTCTGTTTAAGCAACATCAATTCAAATTAGATCATGTCTTTGCCGAACTCGGCCATGACTTACAAACGGAATTATTGCGGCCTACTAAGATTTACGTCGATAGTGTCATGCCACTGCTCCAAGCGAAAACAGTCGCTAGTATTGCGCATATTACCGGCGGGGGCTTGATTGAAAATGTGGCGCGGGCCTTGCCAGCAAACTTGAGTGCTGAATTCAAGTTGGGCAGTTGGCCGGTCCCACCAATCATGTCATTACTGGCGGAATTAGGTGATTTAACGAGTGATGATGTGCGGTCCACATTTAACTTAGGCTTGGGGATGGTCCTAATGGTGCATCCTGATCAGTTAGCGACGGTGGCCCAATTATTAACGGCGCACGAGCAAGCCTTCTATCAAGTGGGCACCGTGAACGCCGGCAGTGACCCAGTTGTTTTTGCGGAGGCTAACCATGACTAAAAAAATTGCCGTCTTTGCTTCGGGTAATGGGACGAACTTTATCGCCTTACACCAAGCGATTATCGACCGGTCGATGCCAGTGACGATTGCCTTATTAGTTTGTGACCATGCTGCGGCGCCAGTCGTTGAGAAGGCCCAAGCATTAGGCGTGCCAGTCTTAACGGTTAACTTTCGAGATTATGCGAATAAAGCAGCGGCTGAAGCGGCAATTTTGCCGGCACTGCAAGCGGCGAACGTTGATGCCATTTTATTAGCGGGTTACATGCGGATTATTGGTCCGACACTATTAACTGCTTATCCCCATAAAATTATTAATATCCATCCAGCCTTGTTACCGAAGTTTCCGGGGCGGCACGGAATTGAAGATGCCTTTGCTGCCGGGGTTACGACGACCGGGGTGACGATTCATTTTATCGATGCGGGCATTGATACCGGCCAGATTATTGGCCAACGAACCGTGCCAGTCAAAACCGACGATACCGTTGAAACTTTGGCCGCGCGCATTCACAGCGTTGAACATCAATTTTATCCAGACGTGTTACAAACACTCATTCAAGAAGGAGCAATCTAATGACAAAGCGAGCATTATTAAGTGTATCTGATAAACAAGGGTTAACCGATTTTGCAAAAGGGTTAGTCGAATTAGATTATGAATTGGTTTCAACTGGGGGCACTAAAAAAGCCCTCGAAGCAGCCGGTATTCCCGTGATTGGTATCGAAGACGTCACGGGTTTTCCGGAAATGCTTGACGGTCGGGTCAAGACGCTTCATCCAAAAGTTCACGCCGGTTTATTAGCACGCCGGGATTTACCTGCACATATGCAACAATTAAAAGATGCCGGCATCACGCCCATTGATATGGTGGTCGTTAACTTGTATCCATTCAAGCAAACGATTATGCAGCCGGAAGTCACCCAAGCCGAAGCTATCGAACAAATCGATATCGGTGGACCATCCATGTTACGTTCGGCGGCTAAAAACTTTGCGGCGGTCTTACCAATCGTGGACCCAGCCGACTATGATCGGATTTTAGCCGACTTACAGGCCGATGCGGTAACACCGGAACTGCGGCAACGGTTAGCGGCCAAAGTTTTCCAACACACCGCGGCGTATGATGCCTTAATCGCCCAATACTTAACGACGGATGAATTCCCTGATAAATTAACGTTAACTTATGACAAGAAGCAAGCGTTACGTTACGGCGAAAACAGCCATCAACAAGCTTCATTCTACGAAAATGCGTTACCAACGCCATTCTCAATTACTGGAGCGACACAATTACACGGTAAAGAATTATCTTACAACAACATCAAGGACGCCGATGCGGCGTTACGGATGGTCAGTGAATATGACCGTCCGGCAGTCGTCGCGATGAAGCACATGAATCCTTGTGGAGTTGGGTTAGCCGATACGATTGAAGGCGCTTGGGATAAAGCGTATGAAGCCGATTCGATTTCAATTTTTGGTGGCATTATTGCTTTAAATCGCCAAGTGGACTTGGCAACGGCGGAAAAGATGCACAAACTGTTTTTGGAAATCATTATTGCGCCTGGTTTCGACGACGATGCGTATGCCGCTTTGGCTAAGAAGAAAAACTTACGCTTAATGACGGTGGACTTTAATCAAGCCCACACCGCCGATAAGTTTGAAACCATTTCCGTTGGTGGGGGGCTGTTACGTCAAGAAGTAGACCAAGCCTTTGAAACGCCGGCTGACTTTACGGTGGTGACGAAGATCCAACCGACGGAAGCCCAATTACAAGCGCTTGCGTTTGGGCAACAAGTCGTTAAACATGTTAAGAGTAACGCTATCGTGGTGACAACCGCTGATCGGACGCTCGGGGTTGGTTCCGGTCAAATGAACCGGATTGACTCGACTAAGATTGCGATTCAAAAAGCGATGAGTAAAGCGGGTTATGAAAATGCCATTTTAGCTTCCGATGCGTTCTTCCCAATGGATGATTGTGTTGAATACGCCGCACAACACGGGATTCGTGCCATCGTGCAACCCGGTGGCAGTATTCGCGACCAAGATTCCATTGATATGGCAGACCGATATGGCATTGCGATGGTCACGACCGGTGTTCGGCACTTCCGTCATTAATTGAAAGGGTGGCAAGACATGGCTAAAGTTTTAGTCGTCGGCAATGGTGGTCGTGAACATGCCATCGCCAAGCAATTATTAGCAAGTCCGCAAGTCAGTACCGTCTACTGTGCCCCGGGAAATCCGGGCATGGCCTTAGACCAAATTACGACCGTCGCCATCGATGAAATGGACTTTGACGGGTTGATTAAGTTTGCCCGTGAAAATACGCTCGATTTAACGTTTGTGGGTCCCGAAGTGCCATTAGCTGGCGGAATCGTTGACGCGTTTCAGGCCGCGGGCTTAGCCGTTTTTGGCCCGCACCAAGCCGCAGCCCAATTGGAAAGTTCTAAAGTGTTTGCCAAACAATTCATGGCTAAACATCATATTCCGACTGCTGGCTATCAATTATTTCACGACTTAACGGCCGCCTTAGCGTACAGTGCGGACCACGCCTTACCGCAAGTTATCAAGCAAGATGGCTTAGCCGCGGGCAAAGGAGTGACGGTCGCCACGACCTACGCCCAAGCTGCCGCGGCCTTGAAAACGGCCTTAGCGTCGATGGACACGGTCTTGATTGAAGATTTCGTGGCGGGCTTTGAATTTTCACAAATGGTATTGGTCGGTGGTGACAAGTATGTTTTGTTACCCACCGCACAAGATCATAAGCGTCTGCAAGATAATGACGAAGGGCCGAATACGGGTGGGATGGGCGCCTATTCACCCGTGCCGCAAATTACGCCGGCCATTATTGAAACGACGGTTAAAACCATCGTGGAGCCGACGATTGCCGGACTTAAAGCAGACGGCTTATCATTTGCGGGAGTCATTTACGTTGGTGGCATTCTAACGCCAGCGGGGCCACAAGTTATTGAATATAACTTGCGGTTAGGTGACCCGGAAACTCAAATCTTGTTGCCACAATTGACCAGCGATTTTTATCAATTGATCGTCGACTTATTGGCACAACGGCAACCAACCGTTACCTTTCAGACGACCGATACTTATTTAGGCGTTGTCTTGGCGGCCCCTGGTTATCCGGGAACGCCGCAAAAGGATGTCCCCGTGCCAACGTTAGCTGGGGCATACTATGCCAGTGTTGCGGGTCAACCGGATGCATTAGTGAGTGCCGGTGGACGCGTGATGATGGTCACGGCCCACGCCAAGACGTTGGCCGAAGCACAACAAGCGGCTTATGACAAAGTTGCCGTCTTAAATACGGGTAGCTTGATTTATCGGCATGATATCGGCGCGAAAGGTCTAGCTAAAAAATAAATTTTTTAATCGTTCTTGACAATTATGAGAATTCGATTTATAGTTTAATCATCATTTAATCGTAATCTCATATTTGCGTTGACGAGAAGAGTAACTACGACATTAACCAACAGCGAGCCCGGCCGGTGGAAACGGGTGCTTAACTAGTAGTGAAGATGAGCTCAGAGCATGTCAGGCGGTTCACGCTGACTGACCGGTTGCAACCGTTAGCTTGCCAGGTATCAACAGGTACCGTTGAGGCTAATTGTGCGAGCGATTAGCGAAGTTAGGGTGGTAACGCGCAAAGTAAATCGTCCCTTTTAATCACATTGGTGGTTAGAAGGGGCGATTTTTTTACGATTAAAAACAAAATTCAGACGGGGGTTTTATTTATGACAACAACAGCAACTTTTTCAAAACGGACGACTTCACCATTTCGGTATGACACGATTGGGAGCTTTTTACGACCACAAGCGTTAAAAGATGCTCGGGCGGATTTTGCGGCTGGCAAGTTAGATGCTGCCGGTTTGAAACAAGTCGAAGATGCCGCAATTATTGATTTGATCAAAAAAGAAGAAGCCGCCGGGTTAAAGGCCGTTAGTGATGGTGAATTTCGGCGTAGTTGGTGGCATTTAGACTTCTTCTGGGGCTTACAAGGGATTACGAAGAAGCAACTCGACCAAGGCTACGTGTTCCATGATGAAGAAACGCGGGCTGAATCGGCATATGTCAGTGGTAAGATTAGCGGTGCCAACCATCCGTTTGTCGACCATTTCAAGTTTGTGCGTGACCATGTTAGCGATGGCATTCAAGTCAAACAAACGATTCCGGCACCCGCACAATGTTTAGCAGAATTACAACGGCCCGAAAATGTGGCTAGTTTACGGCAAGTTTATGCGACCGATGCGGAAGCTGTTCATGATTTGGCAGCGGCCTATCATCAAGTGATTGAAGACTTGTATGCGGCCGGTGCCCGGACCATTCAATTAGATGACTGTACATGGGGCATGTTAGCTGGCAATCATGCTAAGGGGGCTGAAACCGGCGAAGTGTCTGACCGTAACGACGCGGTCTTAGATCAAAACAAGCAATTATATTTACAAGTCAACAATGAAGCGATTCAAGATTTACCAGCTGATTTAACGATTAATACCCATATTTGTCGTGGTAATTATCATTCAACTTGGGCTTCGGCTGGTGGTTACGATTCTGTGGCCGACCCGTTGTTCAATCACGAAAATGTGCAGGCCTACTACTTAGAATATGACAGCGACCGTGCTGGGGGCTTTGAACCATTAAAGTTAGTCAGTGATAACAAGCTGGTCGTCTTAGGACTATTAACTTCTAAATCAGGTGAACTCGAAGACCGCCAGACGATTATCGACCGGATTCATGAAGCGGCTAAATATGTGCCGTTGGACCGCCTGTGCTTGAGCACCCAATGTGGCTTTGCCTCAACGGAAGAAGGCAATATTTTAACGGAAGACCAACAATGGGCCAAGATTGCTTTAGTTAAATCAATCGCAGAAGAAGTTTGGGGCTAACTTACACCGTCGTGCAATTGATTGCACCACTGCGGACGTGATGTTACCATGATGGTGATAAAATTAGTCGGTAGGAAGTGGCGCAAGATGGATTTGAAATTAACTTTACGGGGCTTAACGTTGTTGAGTATCGCGTTAGCTATTATTTAATTTTTCCTAATTGCGCCCGGTAATCCTGGACTTATCACGCTGTTTTGGCTCGGAACCGGGCTAGTGTACGGTGGTTTAGCCATCATGGGGCTAGTCAAAAAGGACTATCGCTTAATGCTCGGCCTACTCGGTGGGTTAGTCTTGATTCCGTTATTAGTGACGTTGATTCGGTTAGGGTTGGCATTTCTATAGTTGTTGCCGCTGCTGGCTGACCGTAATTCCAGCCGCCATGGGGACCGGTCCAAGCCTGAGAAGCGGTCTTGGACCTCGCTTTTGAGCCTGAAACCCAAGTCTCAAAAGACGTCCGTGGTGTAAACGGCCAAAAAACGTCCGTTAACGCCACCTTCAGGACGATTCCATTACGGTCAGCCAATTGCTGATTTCAGCTCACTTTCAAAATAACTTTAAGTATAAGAAAGTGTGGCTGAACATTTTTGATGGCAGTTAGGCTAATCGAAATAGCCGTTGATAACCGAGTTTAAGAGAGAAAAGGTGTCGGTGTTGTGAGCCCGGTCAAAATCACGCCGAACTAACGGCACTTGCACGGCGACTTCAATTACCACGGACGCACAACAAAATTGATTTTAAGCTAAAAAGCGGCGCCGCTACATTTTGTATTGTAGCGGCGCCCTTGTATGTTTATTCAGTGATAACTGACTGTTAATGGCGATCGTTATGGTAGCCGTTAGTGGCTAATATCAACATGATTGATATTGGCCTGATTAGGCCACGAAGGCAAAGTATAAGATGAAGACGACCATCATAGTCCACATCAATGCATTAACCTCCCGCCAACGACCCTTAACGGACATCGTGATGGGGTAGAAAATAAATCCAACGGCTAAACCTTCAGAAATACTGTACGTCAACAACATCATAATCATGGTCATGAAGGCTGGGACGGCGATTTCGAATTTGGTCCAGTCAATGTATTGGACGTTTGATAACATCAAAATACCAACGATAATTAATGCGGAAGCCGTTACGGCAGACGTAATCACCGTTAAGACGGGTGAGAAGAAGGCCGCTACGGCAAATAAGATGGCGGCAACTACTGACGATAACCCGGTCCGAGCGCCCACTGCGACTCCCGACGTGGATTCCACGTAGGCCGTCGTTGGGGAAGTTCCAAAGATAGCACCCAATGTTGTAGCTAAGGCGCCACTGAATAAGGCCTTACCAACACCGTTAACTTCACCGGTCTTTTGATCGACCATTCCGGCTTCGGTTGCGACACCAACTAACGTCCCTGATGTATCAAATAAGCCGATAATGAAGAACGTCAAAATGACGATGATCATTTGAAATGAGTTAATATCGCTCAGATGCGTGACCGCTTGCCCGAAAATTGGGGCAACACTTGGGACACCACTAATAATCCCAGTCGGTAACGGAATTACTTGGAAGATCATTCCGACAACAGCGGTGATGAACATCCCCCAGAAAATCCCGCCAGTCACGTTGGCGGTCACTAACATGACGCCGACGATAATCCCAAAAATGGCAAGTAAGACGGTGGGACTGTGTAAGTTTCCTAAGGCGACCGCGTTGGACTTATTGGCCACAATGATGCCTGAAGTTTGTAAACCAGAAAAGGCAATAAACAAGCCGATTCCGGCTGAAACTGCGTACTTCAACGCACTAGGAATTAGATTAATTAACTTATCGCGTAGCTTGGAGAGCGTCAATAAGATAAATAAGAGACCAGCGACAAAGACGCCAGCTAAAGCTGTTTGCCACGGAATATGCCATTCTTGCACGACCGTATACGTGAAGAAGGCGTTGAGTCCCATCCCCGGTGCTAAGGCGACTGGGAAGTTGGCAATCAGCCCCATCAATAAACAACCGACAATCGCTGCTAAGACGGTCGCGGTAAAGACGGCCGATTTATCCATCCCGGCACTACCTAATAGTTCGGGATTAACTGCTAAAATATAAGACATTGCTAGGAACGTCGTTAAGCCGCCGACGAGTTCTCGCCGGACAGAAGTGCGACGTTCTGCTAAATGAAAAAATTGCGCTAAAATTTTGTCCCGCTCCTAACATAATAAAAAGTTAACAATTCAACAATTATCCAGTATAACATACTGGTTTTTACATAGATAAATTATTTAATTAACAAATGATGTTCGGTTAGTATTAATTGCGAGTGAAGCTGTGATGTCTACTGGTGCGAGTAGCGATTTATTAAGGATACGAAGTAATAAAAAAACCACGCGGTGAGCAATAATGGCATGCTCACCGCGTGGCGATATTTTTAGGCTTAATTTTTAGTCTCAGTTTCGTTGAGCCCCACGGATTCTTCATCGATTTTATTTTCAACGGCGTGGCGGTTGAATAATAAGTTCAAGAGGACGGCAGATAAGCTACCTACCACAACCCCGTTACTTAACATAATTTGTAAGGCACCGGGTAAGAATTGGAAGATGTTGGTTTCGACAGTGACGCCAAGACCTAACCCAATCGAAACGGCCGCAACTAACAAGTTGTTGTTGTTTTGGAAATCAACTTGGGCTAACATCCGAATCCCTTGAATCCCAACAATCCCGAACATAACGACCATCGCACCACCTAAAACTGGGTCAGGGATGACCGTGGCTAACGCGCCAATCTTTGGCAATAAACCTAGGACGACTAAGAAAGCGGCTGAGAAGTAAATCGGCTTACGCGTCTTAACGCCTGATAATTGAACGACGCCGACGTTTTCGGAGAAAGTTGAGTAAGGGAACGTGTTAAACAAACCACCTAAAATAACGGCAATCCCTTCGGCCCGATAGCCCCGTTTCAAGTCATCGCCTTCAATTTTACGACCGGTAATATCGCCTAAAGCGAAGAAGACCCCGGTCGATTCGACCATCGTGGTTAATGAAACCAAAATCATGGTCAAAATGGATGACCATTGAAAGTGGGGTGTCCCGAAGTAGAAGAGCGTTGGTAAGTGGAACCAGCTGGCTTCAGCAACGGGTTTTAATGATACCATCCCAAAGGCCCCGGCGAGTAAGGTCCCCGCTAAGATCCCGATTAAAATTGCGACTGACTTCATGAAGCCCTTGGCAAAAACACTAATCAATAAAATAATGGCAATGGTTAAAAAGCCAATCGCGAGTGCTTGTAAGTTCCCATAATCTTTAGCCGTCGCGTCACCACCACCTAAGTTTTGGAAAGCGACGGGGATCAAAGTAAATCCGATAATCGTAATCAAGGAACCAGTGACGACGGGTGGAAATAAATTTTTAATTTTAGAAAATAAACCGGCAATTAAAAAGATAAAAATCCCGGCCCCGATAATCGAGCCGTACATTGTGCCTAAACCATATGTTTTCCCGATTTGAATCAATGGGTTGACGGCTTGCACCGCACATCCTAAGACGACTGGTAAACCAATCCCGGTGATGGGTGTCCGTTTTAATTGTAAGAACGTGGCAATCCCACACATGAAAATATCGATTGAAACTAAGTAAGTTAATTGTTCCGCGCTGAAGTGTAAGGCGGCCCCAATTAATAATGGCACTAACACGTCACCAGAATACATCGCTAATAAATGTTGAAACCCTAAAATCGCCGCTTTGACGTTGGAGATTTTTGGCGTACTGGTTACTTCCTTCAAAAAAATCTTCCTCCTCAATTCTGCGAATATGCCCGAAAAAAGAGGCCACCCCGGCAAACGGGATGGCCTCGTCTGCTTATAGTCCAGCGTTTACGGCGCTGGGTAGAAACTCGTCATCCTTATCATGACATTATATAGGCAATTACTCGTATTTGAATGAGAATAGTTTAACATAGATGAAAACCGAATACAAGCCTAATCGAACAAAATAATGTTCGTGAATTACTGATTTTTGATAATTCACAAAATGTAAACGTTCACTTTTTGTAGCTGTTGGTTATGCCACAATAAGACGGCCATTTCGAGTGTTTGGGTTTGTTCGGGATCATCTAAGTTGAGGTTTAACATTTTTTCAATTTTTTTGAGGCGATAAATGACGGTATTCCGGTGAATCGAGAGGTTACCGGCCACTTCCGCAATATTTTGGTGGTGATAAAAATAACCATATAACGTATTTAATAAGTTAAGTTGTTCGTTAGCACTGACCCCGCCAACTAAGCCGCCTAAGACGCGTTCAACAAACGACTTAGCTTCGTTATCGGGAATTAATGAGATTAATTCTTTCACGTATTTGGGCCGATAAATCGTCACTGCTTGGGCACTATTTTTGCTCAATGCCAAAGCTTCGGCGGCTTCGTTATAAATCGTTGCCAATTCTGTCAGTGGGAGCGTCGAGTAGCTGTAACCAGCAATCAAACGGGCGGCTTTATCAATCTTAGGTTGAATAAAGTCTACGAGGGTCGTTAAAAAGTGTTGGGCATTTTGTTCTTCATTGATTAATAAAACTAGTTGTTGTTTTAATGAAAAAGCAATCACTGGGGCTTGGTATTCTTTAATGAACCAGAGTGTTAGTTGTTGGACCTGCTCTAACAAATGGTTACTCAGCAACGTTTGATGGTGGGTCGTCACGAGTAACGTCGCACAGTGGAATTTGGTGGTGGGGTCGATTCCTTGGCTTTTCATCGTTTTATTGACGAGTTCGTTGGAAATCCCGCCATCCATAATATTCAAATAAAACCCACTTTGATTTCGGAAGGCGGATTCGTTTAACATGTCGACTCGGCTATTGACAAAACTTAGCGTATTTAAAACGACTTGGGTCAACATTTGATCGGTCGAATTCCCGGGGTCCAAATTGACAATTCCGACGAACGCCTTGTTTTCTTTATACGCTGAAAACAGGGGCGTGATGGTTAACGTCTGATCTTGATAAGTTAACGTGAGCCGGGTATGTAAATTGAAATAGTCGACATGGGTCTGGTTGCGTAAGTAGTCGGTCAATGCGCCACGGGTCATCGGTAAATCTTGCGAGGCACTGACAACGCGAAAATGACTGTCCATCAAAAATAAGGCGTGATGTATCAGCTCACTACATTTATTCAGGACGGTCGTGTGACTGGGGTCCTTTAATAAGAAGTCCGCGAGTGTCTGATTGACAGCCACGATGCGACTGAGCTCATCCGTCTGCGATTTCAAAATAATCGTCAACATCTTGCGCATCGTTTCAGAAATCAGTTCATCAGCGGGGGTAATAATAATGGGAAAATTCAGTTGGTCCGCTAATTCAATGACCGCTTGCGGGACGTGCTCGACATAGCGTTGATCTTTAAAGCCTAAGCCGGCACAGTCCGCGGCGTGCATCGCTTGGATGAGTTCCAGTGGGTCTGCCGTGGCGTTAAAGAACGGATAGCCATTCGTAATTAAAAATTGGTCAGCTTTTAAATAATCGGCAATATCGGGGGATTCAATCATCCCGATGTTATTAATTTCGCGTTGAAGGCCGTCTTCACCCGCAATTACCCGCATATGACGCATCGAAGGTGTTTGTAATAGTGTTTGTAATCGCATGGCGCGTCCCCCTAAAATTAGTTATCTTTCACAATAAGTATACCGATAATTTGACAGTTTGACTATAATTAAATGAAAAATAGATTAAAAAATAATGAAGATGTTGATTAGTTCATTATTAACTATCAACGCGGATGATGCAAGTGGCGCCACGTTTTACTTCATATATCATGGTTACGTCTAATTGATTAATTAGAATCTAGTGGATTTCTGGCCAACCCTTGACAGACGCAGGCGAGTTAGTTACACTTGTTTCAATTAAACAGCACCTTTAAATTAGTCCTGTGAGGCTAACAAGGGGAACGGTTATCAGGAAGTCTCCCACGCTTTTCGCAGGAAAAGGTGGAGACTTTTTTCGTATCTTGGGTGCTATCAATACAGAATGGAGCTGACTTTACATGGCACGAGAAGTCGTTGATGCAATGACGATGCGCCGCGCGTTAACGCGGATTACGTATGAAATTATCGAGCAAAATAAAGGGGTCTCAAACTTAGTCTTTATCGGGATTAAGACCCGGGGGATTTACTTAGCGCAACGTTTAGCCCAACGCCTGAAACAATTAGAAGGCGTGGAAGTTCCCGTTGGTTCACTAGACATTACGTTATATCGTGATGACCATCATGCGATTGACGTGGCTGGTCAAGCCGAGTTAAATGGTGCCGATATTCCGGTTGATATTAACGGCAAACATATTATTTTAGTCGATGATGTCTTGTTCACCGGCCGCACTGTCCGGGCCGCTTTGGACGCCTTGATGGACCAAGGTCGTCCCGCTAAGATTTCATTAGCTGTCTTAGTTGACCGTGGCCATCGTGAATTACCAATTCGGCCCGATTTCATTGGCAAAAACATCCCAACGGCGTTAGATGAACAAGTGGCCGTAGCGCTTGAAGAACATGACGGGCATGACGGGATTAGTATTGAAAAATTAGAGTGAGTAAATTAAATAATTAACCATTTAATTGTTTCCAGAGAGGAACGAAACGGTTTGGCCATGCGTGGCCGCTTAATCGGAGTCTAGCCTCTTTGCAAACAATTTGCAGTGGCTAGACTTTTTTCTTTGAGTTGAAAACATAAGGAGACGGCAAAAGAGCATGCAAAGTACGAATTATCTTGTGAGTGTAGACCAATTTAATAATGAAGATGTCATGCAGTTTTTACATTTAGCACAGGCTTTCAAACAAGGATTAACGGTGACGTTGAACCGGCCAGCCTTCGCGATGGATTTGTTTTTTGAAAACAGTACCCGGACCCATACGAGTTTTGAAATGGCGGAACGTCGCTTAGGAATGCAAGTCATCCCATTCGACCCCAAAACGAGTTCGGTGACCAAAGGTGAAAGTTTATTAGATACGTTAAAAACCATTCAAGCGATTGGCGTGGACTTAGCGGTCATTCGGCATCCACAAGATGATTACTACCAACCTTTAATTGAAGCCGGCTTACCGATGGCCTTGATCAATGCCGGCGACGGCAGCGGCCAACATCCATCACAATCTTTACTCGATATGTTGACGATTTACGAAGAATTCGGCCATTTTGACGGCTTAAAGATTGCCATCGTCGGTGACTTACAACATTCACGGGTTGCGCGGTCCAATATGGAATTGTTGACCCAACTCGGCGCAGAAGTTTACTTCAGTGGGCCAAAAGCGTGGTTCAATGATGACTTCGCCGCGTATGGGACTTATGCCCCCATTGATGACTTAGTGGGCCAAATGGACGTCATGATGCTCTTACGAGTGCAACATGAACGGCTCACGACCACTAATAATGAAAGCTTTGACGCGAGTGCTTACCATGAAAAATATGGCCTGACTAACGCGCGGGCGGCTAAGATGCCAGCAACGTCCATTATCATGCATCCGGCGCCCGTTAACCGCGGGGTCGAATTAGCGAGTGACTTAGTGGAAGCACCGCAATCGCGAATTTTCCAACAAATGACTAATGGGATGTACATTCGCATGGCGATGGTCGCCTATGTCTTAGTCCAACAAGGAATTTTAAATGCTGATCAGCTGAAAGGGGTTCAAGATGTCAACTTTAATTAAAAACGCCCAAATTTTACAGGCCGAACAATTAACGGAACAAGATATTTTAATCGACGACGGTCGCATCAAAGCGATTGGTCACGACCTAAATCAAGCGTATGGTCCCGCTGACCATGTCATTTGTGCGGCGGACCGCTTTGTAACACCTGGTTTGGTGGACGTTCACGTGCATTTACGCGACCCCGGGCTGACGGCCAAAGAAACGATTGAAACGGGGACCATGGCGGCGGCCCACGGTGGCTTTACGACCATCGGCGCGATGCCAAACGTTGACCCGGTACCGGATACGCCGGAAAAGATTGCTTTGATGATGGCCCGCAACGCTGAAAAAGCGCATGTGCATGTTGAACAGTATGCTAGTATCACCAAAAATCGGGTCGGTGATGAACTCGTCGACTTTGACGGGGTCAAACAAGCAGGGGCCTTTGCCGTCAGCAATGATGGTTCCGGGGTTCAAACGGCGGGCACGATGTATCAAGCGATGTTAGGCGTAGCCAAAGCCGGCTTAACCTTAGCGGCGCATGTGGAAGATGACTCCCTAACTTATGGTGGGGTCATGAATGCTGGGCCGGTTGCCGACAAGTTGGGCTTGCCAGGTATCTTAGGTATTTCTGAATCGGCGCAAATTGCACGTGATGTGATGTTAGCTGAAGCTAGCGGTGTCCATTATCATGTGTGCCACGTTTCGACTGCCGAAAGTGTTCGCGTCATTCGCGACGCTAAACGCGCGGGTATCAACGTCACTTGTGAAGTGTCACCACATCATTTATTACTAACAGACGCTGATATTACGATGGATAATCCGATGCTCAAGATGAATCCGCCATTGCGGTCACCTAAAGACCGCGCGGCGTTAATTGCAGGACTATTAGATGGCACCATCGACATGATTGCGACGGACCATGCGCCCCATACCGACGAACAAAAAACAGGTTCGATGCAAACGGCGGCATTCGGAATTACTGGGCTAGAAACAGCCTTCGCCACGTTATACACGGCTTTCGTTAAAACCCGTATTTTAACCCTCAGCCAATTAATTGACTTGATGAGCACGAATCCGGCGAAGTTGTTTGGCTTGAAACAAGCCGGCCGCCTGGCGGTTGGGATGCCCGCCGATTTAGCTATTATTGATTTGAAACACGACTACGAAATTAAAGCGAACCAGATGTTTTCTAAAGGTCACAATTCACCATTTATTGGCTGGCACGTATCCGGCAATGTGTTGATGACGTTAGTAGACGGCCAAGTGGTTTATGGAAAGGACCAGCAAGCATGAAACGATATTTAGTATTAGCAGATGGCCAAATTTATCCCGGAACCGCCTTTGGTGACCGTCAAGCCGCGGTCGGCGAGTTAGTTTTTAATACCGGGATGAGCGGTTACCAAGAATCGATCACAGATCAATCATACAACGGCGAAATCCTAATGTTCACGTATCCCTTGATTGGGAATTACGGGATTAATCGTGACGACCACGAATCAATCACGCCGTCATGTAAAGGGGTCGTCGTGCATGAATTAGCGCGCCGGGCCAGCAACTGGCGCAATGAGATGTCGTTAGATGATTACTTGAAAATGAACCATATTCCAGGAATCGCCGATATCGATACGCGCGCGGTCACGAAGCATATTCGTGAAGTTGGGGCCATGAAAGCGACCATCGTCGACGAAGTTAAACCAGACACGGTGAGTCAATTACAAGCAACGGTTTTAAATAAAGCGGTTGTGGCTGAAAGTTCGACGAATAACGCTTATCCAAACCCAGCGACTGGTCCCAACGTGGTCGTGGTAGACTTCGGCTTAAAACATTCCATTTTACGGGAATTAGCGAAACGCCACTGCAACTTAACGGTCTTGCCATACAATGCGACGGCGGGCCAAATTATGGCGCTCAATCCAGATGGGGTCATGTTAACCAATGGCCCTGGCGACCCCAAAGATGTGCCGGGGGCCTTGGAAATGATTCGCGAAGTGGAACAACAAGTGCCACTGTTCGGAATTTGTTTGGGGCACCAATTGTTCTCATTAGCTAACGGCGCTGACACGTTCAAGATGAAATTCGGTCATCGCGGGTTTAACCATCCAGTACGAGAAATTGCGACTGGCCGGATTGACTTTACCTCGCAAAACCACGGTTATGCCGTTGACCGCGATTCTTTAGCGAATACGGATTTAATGATTACGCATGAAGAAATTAATGACGGGACGGTTGAAGGGGTTCGGCATCGACGCTTCCCAGCCTTTTCCGTTCAGTATCATCCCGATGCCGCGCCGGGTCCTCACGATGCGGATCACATTTTTGATGAATTTATTGATTTAATGGCTGCGCATCAACGCGCCCGGAAAGGAAGCAACTTCAATGCCTAAACGCACAGATATTCATAAAATTATGGTCATTGGTTCTGGCCCCATTATTATTGGCCAAGCCGCTGAATTTGATTATTCCGGGACCCAGGCTTGTTTAGCCCTCAAGGAATTAGGCTATGAAGTCGTTTTAGTAAACTCCAACCCGGCGACAATTATGACCGATAAAGAAATTGCGGACCAAGTTTATTTGGAACCTATTACGCTCGAATTTGTGTCACAAATTTTGCGTAAAGAACATCCTGATGCCATCTTACCGACGTTGGGTGGGCAACAAGGCTTGAACATGGCCATGGAATTATCCGATTCTGGCATCCTAAAAGAACTCCAAATCGAATTGTTAGGGACGAAGCTTAGCGCCATTGACCAAGCTGAAGACCGGGAACAATTTAAAGACTTGATGGAAAAATTAGGTGAACCGGTGCCGGCTTCGGGCATTGCCTATACCGTCGATGAAGCGGTCGACTTTGCGACTAAGACGGGCTATCCCGTCATTGTCCGGCCCGCCTTTACCATGGGGGGGACCGGTGGTGGGATTGCCGAAACCGAAGCCGAACTTAAGACGATTGCCGAAAACGGGTTGTCACTTTCACCAGTAACGCAAGTATTGATTGAACAAAGTATCGCCGGTTACAAAGAAATCGAATTTGAAGTCATGCGCGATGCCGCTGACAATGCGATGGTCGTCTGCAACATGGAAAACTTCGACCCCGTGGGGATTCATACCGGGGATTCAATCGTATACGCGCCCGTCCAAACGTTAGCGGACCGCGAAGTCCAAATGTTACGGGATGCCGCGTTGAAGATTATTCGCGCCTTGAAGATCGAAGGGGGCTGCAACGTGCAGTTAGCCTTGGATCCGAACAGTTTTAACTATTACATCATTGAAGTTAATCCCCGGGTTAGTCGCTCGTCAGCTTTAGCTTCTAAAGCAACCGGCTATCCGATTGCGAAGATGGCCGCTAAGATTGCGGTCGGCTTGCATTTAGACGAAATCAAAAACCCAGTTACTGGGACGACTTACGCTGAATTTGAACCCGCTTTAGACTACGTCGTTTGCAAGATTCCGCGCTGGCCATTTGATAAATTCACTAAAGCGGACCGGCGTTTAGGCACGCAAATGAAAGCGACCGGGGAAGTCATGGCGATTGGTCGCAACATCGAAGAAGCCACCTTAAAAGCGGTCCGCTCACTAGAAATTGGCGTGAACTACATTGACGAACCAGCGCTAACGCAAGTCGATGATGATACGCTATCGGACAAGCTGATTCATGCCCAAGATGACCGCTTATTCTACTTAGCCGAAGCGATTCGTCGCGGTCATACGATTGAAGATTTGGCAGAAATTACCAAAATCAACGTCTTTTTCTTAGACAAGTTATTACACATTATCGAAATTGAAAACGACCTAAAGGCGCATTATGATGACTTAGACGTTTTAACGACGGCTAAACGCAACGGTTTCGGTGACCAAACAATTGCCGATTTCTGGGGCGAAACGATTGATGATATTCGTAATTACCGCAAAGCCCACAACGTCTTACCCGTTTATAAAATGGTGGATACGTGTGCCGGTGAATTTGAATCAACAACGCCTTATTACTACGGGACTTACGAATACGAAAACGAAAGTATCGTGACGAAAAAGCCATCCGTCTTAGTCCTAGGTTCTGGTCCGATTCGGATTGGGCAAGGGGTCGAATTCGATTATGCGACGGTCCATTCAGTGAAGGCTATTCAAAAGGCCGGTTACGAAGCCATTATTATGAATAGTAATCCTGAAACGGTTTCGACCGACTTCTCAATTTCTGACAAATTGTACTTCGAACCACTGACGATTGAAGATGTCATGAACGTCATTGACTTGGAACAACCACAGGGGGTTATTGTGCAGTTCGGTGGGCAAACCGCCATTAACTTAGCGGCGCCATTAGCGGACCACGGCGTCAAAATTCTCGGGACAAGTGTCGTGGACGTTGACCGGGCTGAAGACCGCGATGAGTTTGACAAAGTTATCAAACAACTCCAAATTCCACAACCCGCTGGTGATACGGCTAGTGATGAAGATACGGCCTTAAAGATTGCCGACAAATTAGGCTATCCCGTCTTAGTCCGGCCGAGCTATGTGCTCGGTGGCCGCGCGATGGAAATCGTCAAGAAACGGGCTGACTTAGATTATTACATGCACAATGCTGTCAAAGTTTCGCATGATCATCCGGTCTTGATTGACAGCTATTTGGTCGGTAAAGAATGTGAAGTTGATGCCATCTGTGACGGTCAAACGGTCGTCATTCCAGGGATTATGGAACATATCGAACGTGCTGGGGTCCATTCCGGTGATTCGATGGCCGTCTATCCGCCCCAATCCTTGTCAGCGGATGTCCAAGCTCAAATCGTGAAGTATACCGAACAACTTGCCATTGCCTTGAACTGTGTTGGGATGATGAATATCCAATTTGTCATTCATGACGAACAAGTTTATGTTATCGAAGTTAATCCACGGGCGAGCCGGACCGTCCCATTCTTGAGTAAAGTTACGGGAATTCCAATGGCCCAAGTTGCCACCCGGGTTATTTTAGGGCAATCATTAGCGGACCAAGGTTATGAAACGGGTCTGGTAACACCGGGACCACTAGTCCACGTGAAAGCACCGGTCTTCTCGTTTTCTAAGCTGAACCGGGTCGATAGTTTACTCGGACCAGAAATGAAGTCAACTGGGGAAGTTATGGGCAGTGACACCACGATGTCCAAGGCCTTATACAAAGCGTTTGAAGCAGCGAAATTGCACGTGCCAAATCACGGCAACATTTTAATTACGGTCCGTGATGATGATAAACCGGAAGCCTTAACGCTTGCCAAACGTTTCTACAATTTAGGTTATCAATTGTTAGCAACGAGTGGGACGGCCAGCTACTTAACGAAACACGACTTACCGGTAACGGTGGTCGATAAGATTGATAGCGGTGAAAATGACTTGTTGCATCAAATGGAAGCCGGTCATATTCAAGTGGTCATCAATACAGTTTCGGACGAAGAACATGCGGCCGATGATGGGACGTTAATTCGGAATTCATCTATTGCGCATAACATTCCGTTGTTCACGGCGCTCGATACGGTCGCGGCCATCTTACAAGTCTTAGAATCACAATCATTCGTCACACAAGCGTTATAAACGTAGAAAAGGGGATCAGCATGGAACGATTAGCAGTTAATTTAGCCGGGGTAACTTTAAAAAATCCAGTGATGCCCGCCAGTGGAACCGCCGCTTATGGGCAAACGATGGCGCAACAATTAGACTTGAGTGCATTAGGTGGCTTAGTCATTAAGTCGACGACCGCCGAACCGCGCGAAGGTAACGCCCGGCCAACGACCGCGCCAACTACGGCTGGTTGGTTAAATGCGATTGGCTTGAAAAATCCGGGAATTACCGCCGTGATGCAAGACCGCTTGCCATGGTTGGCGCAACATTATCCGGATTTACCAATTGTCGGCAGTGTCGCAGGTAGTACGATGGCCGAATATGTCGAAGTTGCTAAAAAAATGACGACTGCGCCCAATGTGAAGTTATTGGAAATCAATATTTCCTGCCCCAACGTTGAAAAAGGGGGCTTGGCCTTCGGGACGGACCCGCAAATGGTCGAAACGTTAACGCGGGCCATTGTGGATGTGGTCGATAAGCCCGTCTTTATGAAGCTAACTCCGAATGTGACCGATATCGTGCCAATCGCGGCCGCGGCTGAAGCCGGTGGCGCCGACGGGTTAACGATGATTAATACGTTAACGGGCTTAGGTATTGATTTAAAGACGCGCAAACCAATTTTGGCGCACGGCACGGGCGGCTTATCGGGTAAGGCGATTCATCCCTTAGCCGTGCGGATGATTCATGAAGTGCGTCAGCAAACGAAGTTACCGATTATTGGGGTCGGGGGCGTCTTTACGCCCGCCGATGTCTTGGAATTTTATTTAGCCGGCGCCAACGCCGTTGAAGTGGGGGCCGCGACTTACGGTCATCCCACAGCTTGTACGGATATTATTGCCGGTTTGCCAGCTGAAATGGATAAATATGGGATTGCCAGCCTGCAACAATTGATTGCGGAGGTGCAAGGATGAAGCGACCAGTCATTATCGCCTTGGACTTTCCAACGGCGGACCAAGCCTTAAGCTTTTTAGACCAATTTCCAGCGACCCAACCGGTCACCGTCAAAATTGGGATGGAATTATTTTATGCAGCGGGTCCGGCGATTGTTAAAGCAATTCAAGCGCGCGGACACGCGGTCTTCCTCGATTTGAAATTGCATGATATTCCTAATACGGTGGAGTCGGCGATGCGCGTTTTAGGTCAGTTAGGAGTAACTTATACGACCGTTCATGCGGCTGGTGGGCATGTCATGTTAGCCGCTGCTAAAAGGGGCCTCGTTGCTGGGGCCACGGCGGCTGGATTACCCGCACCGAAGTTGTTGGCGATTACGCAACTGACATCTACCAATCAAGAAATTTTAAATGATGATCAACAAATTCCAGGTTCAGTCCGTGATAGCGTGGTACATTATGCGGCAGTCGCGCAAGCTAGCGGGTGTGATGGTGTCATTTGTTCCGCCCAAGAAGTCAGTGCGATTCATGCCGCCGCGGGGCCAGATTTTCTTGGCATCACCCCCGGCATTCGTCCTAAAAATGCCGCAGCTGGTGACCAACAACGGGTGATGACACCCAGTGCGGCCGCTCAAGCCGGTAGTAACGGGTTAGTCGTGGGCCGGCCAATCACGCAAGCTGATGATCCTTTAACCGCTTACCAACAAATTGTCGCAGAATGGAGTAATTCAAATGACTGAAATCGCAGCAACAATTGCAACCGACTTATTAAGTATTCAGGCCGTTACTTTACGACCAAATGACCCATTTACTTGGGCAAGTGGTATTCATAGTCCAATTTACACAGATAACCGCTTGACGATTTCTTATCCCACCGTTCGGCAACATATTGCCCAAGGAATTGCCGATATTATCAAACGTGATTATCCAGCAACGGAAGTAATTGCGGGTGTCGCGACGGCGGGGATTCCCCATGCGGCCTGGGTCGCTCAAATTCTGAACTTACCATTGATTTATGTCCGCTCAAAGCCGAAAGATCATGGTGCTGGCCGTCAAATCGAAGGCGTCTTAAAAGCTGGCGAAAAAGTGGTCATGCTCGATGACTTAATTTCAACTGGTGGTAGTGTGTTACAAGCGGCCAAAGCAGTGCAAGCTGAAGGTGGCGACATTCAAGCCGTTGGTTCAATTTTTAGTTATCAATTAGCTGCGGCCACCACAAACTTTGCCGCCGCTAAGTTACCACTGTTTAGTTTGTCGAATTATTCGACGTTGATTGAAGTCGCTCGTCAACAAGATGACATTAATGATGATGAGTTAGCGTCCTTACACGCTTGGCGTCAAGATCCTGAAAATTGGGGTCAACAACATTAGCTTCAATAAAAAACGACTAGTCTAATGGATTAGTCGCTTTTTTTATTGGCATGGGACTTAGCGGCGGACAATCGTTTTAGTACAAGCGTGGATACTGTTGGCTTTTAGCATTCAGCGCTATAATGACTTCATTAGAGAGGTGGTTAGCAAATGCAGAAGGTTTCGTGGATTTACGGTAGTTTAGCACTTGGCTTGTGGCTAATTACGGCCATCTTGTTTGGCCTGGCACCGACTCGGATTGTCTGGCATATTTCAGCTGACGGTCAGATTAATAGTTGGGGGAGTCGCTGGGTGCTATGGGCTTTTCCGACCATCTTTTCAATTATTATGGCCGGTTTGTTATGGGGGGCGCAGACGTTGCGACGCGGCCCTCATGCGGTGCGAGGACCGCAGCTGAGTTCACTCGAAAAATGGTGGTTATTGGGACTAGTGGCCTTCGCCATTGCTTGTATTGGAACGATGTTAGTTTTAGTTTATCATCGGTAAAAAAATTGTGTTTCGTCGGAATCTAGTCATTGATTACGGCGTTTTTTGTTGTACGATTATTAATGATGAACGGTTAATAAAGATGGTTGCAAATATTTATTGCAATTTTTTTCAAATCTTCAAAATTGACATTAAACCGCTAACGAAGAATGTCCTACAGATAATTATATTCATAACTAAAATTAGTGTTGAACGCGTTCGGTTTGATGACTGTTGTTAGCAATAAAAGTATGCGATAATAACGTCATCAGCAAGAACGTACGTTCGAATCAACCTTAAGAGGAGGAATTTTTTGTGACCTTACAATTTGTGATAGGACCAGCCAAGTTCGACCATCGGAGCCCGATGGTGGCCCAATTAGTCGCTAAACAAGCGCAAGTCGCCGCTGGGGATGAATTCTTTTACTTAGTTCCGGATCACATTAAGTTTGATACAGAAGTTGATATTTTGAAGCGTTTGGCGCAGGCCAAGCATCAAGATAAACTATCAGCGCAATCGCAAGTACAGATTTTTTCCTTTACGCGGCTAGCTTGGTATTTAATGAAGAATGAACCGGCATATCAAGTACCACGGCTTTCAAATGCCGGGATTAATATGTTGCTGTTTCGCATTATGCGCGAACACGCCAGCGAGTTGCAATTATTCAGTGGCGAAATCTCGCAAACGGGCTTCATCGGTCAATTAGCCCGCGAAATCAAAGAACTACAGTTAGCTAATTTGGCGCCTGAAGATGTGACCCAGTTGGCGATGAACGCCCAAGCTGGTGACCTGAAAGCGAAACTACACGATTTAGCGATTGTCTATGCCGACTTTGTTGCGGCGACTGCCGAAACTTACTTGAAACCGGCCGACGTGTTGGCGCAATTAAATCGCTACTTGCAACAGCAAGATTTGCATCACATGCATATTTATTTTGAACTTTCTGGCTCAGCCCAACTGGATGCGCAAGAACAAGGTATTTTAACGACGATGTTAGAACGCGGTGCCAATGTGACCATTAGTCTGATTTTGGACCGGGAGTATCAAGAACAACTTCCAGAGCAAGGAACGTTGTTTTACCAAACTGGACGCCTGTATTTTCGATTGTATCAGTATGCCCAAATTCGTAAAGTTGCCGTGTTACCAACAATCAAGGCCGAAAATTTACGGGTAACTGCCGGCCTAGCCGCGTTAGACGATTTTTGGCGCGGCCAAACTTTGCGTGAGAAACCGGAATATAATGCCAATATTCACTACTTTCAAACAGATACCCGCCAAACAGAAGTGGCCCAAGTTGCGCGCCAAATTCGACAGCTGATTGCCGCTAGTCATGGGCAATTGCATTACCGCGATTTCTTGGTTTTAACGCGTCATTTGAACAATTACGAAACGATGTTAGCGCCGATCATGCATGGGATGGATATCCCATATTTCGTTGATTTAAAGCGCTCAATGGCCGACCATCCACTGGTTGAGTTAATCTCGGCTTTATTTGAATTAGGAGATAAGAAGTACCAGTATCAGGATGTTATGCGCGTTTTAAAGACCGAATTGTTATTACCGACAATTGAAGTCGCCGGTAAAAAGGTACCGATGCCGGCACAAGATTATCGTCAGGCAGTTGATTTAACGGAAAATTTCATTTTGAAAACGGGTTATAGTGGTAACCGGTGGACGCAACGTACGGATTGGCAATATTTCCAATTGAATCAAGGAGATGCCGGGGTTGAAACGGAAAAGAGCCAGGCGGTTTCTGACCAAATTAACTTAATCCATCACTTTGTCGGTAACGTCTTTCCGCCGTTTTATCGGCAGCTCGCTGCGGCCCAAGATGGACGCCAGGCGGCCAAGATTTTATATAATTTCTTGGTCGGACATGGCGTTGATAAACAGCTGATGGCTTGGCGTGACCAAGCGTTGGCGGAACAACGAGTGGAAGCGGCAGCTGAACCAGAACAAACGTGGCAAACATTCTGTGACATGTTGGATGAATATGTCACCATTTTGGGGAACGCGCCCTTTGAGCCGGATGATTTCTTAGCGTTGTTACAAGCTGGTTTTGAGGGTGCTTCCTATTCACAGATTCCCTCAACGTTAGACCAAGTGCTAGTGTCCGAAAGTGAAATGGTGCAGACCCAAAATCGGAAAGTCGTTTTTCTAATGGGCGCGACAGACTTAGTAATGCCAGACCGAATTATGGATAATAATTTGCTGAGTGATGTCGATAAGGAAAGTTTGAAACCGGCCTTAGATGAATTGGATGGCGAACACTATTTAAGTGATTCCGCGGTCATTCAATTAGGGGACGAACGTTTCTTGAGCTATTTATCCTTCTTGAATGCCAAACAAGATTTGTATTTGAGTGTGCCGTTAAAAGATGACCAAGGCGGCAACGTCAGTTGGTCTAATTACGTTAAACAGATTGCAAGCTATTTCTCGCCGCAACCAAAAGATATGCCAACGGTACCTGCGTCGGTTTATTTAAGTACCCCCGATGCGACCCAAGGTAACTTTTGGCCGTATGTGGGGACCAAACGACGGACGATTAGTCACATCATTCAGGCTTATCGTGAAATCTTAACCACTAATACGGACCGTAATCGGGTGGGCGAGCCCATCAAGCCAGCATCTGTTTGGGTTTGGCTGCGCCGACAACTCGTTAATGATGCGCAATTTGGTGACTTAGCCCAACAATTATTAGCAGGTTTGAGCTATCGCAATGTACCAGTGCCATTGACGCAAAAAAGTGTTGACGACCTCTATCATCAAGATATTTATACGTCGATTTCTAAGCTAGAAGAGTTTTATCGTAATCGTTACGCTTACTTTTTGAAATATGGCCTAAAGTTACGGGAGCGCGATGTCTTTGAACTGTCACCGGCAAGCACGGGCGAATTTTTCCACGCCGTTTTGGACCAACTGGTGAAGGCTGTTCGTGACGATCAATTAGCTCTCCGTGATTTGAATGATGCCCAACTTGATAAATATTTATCGGTAGTGACGATTGCCGTCTTAGATCAACCGCAATTTGAAATTTTGTCGAGCTCTAATCGGATGAGTTATGTCCGCCAACAGTTAATTAATACGGTCCGCCAAATTGCCTTTGCTATTCGCAATCAAAGTAAGTTATCTGCTGCTAAACCAACCCAAACTGAATTGCTGTTTGGTAATGTGAACCATGAAGCAGGTCTCAAAGCATTAGACTTTCAAGTGGATGCGAACCATGCCGTCCATGTCCGCGGGAAGATTGACCGCTTAGACCAAATTCAAGTTGCTGACCAAGCTTATCTTGGAATTGTTGATTATAAATCTTCTGTGAATAAGTTTGACTTTGAACAAGCTTACTATGGTTTGGCCATGCAGATGCTGACGTATTTGGATGCGGTTTTAGCGAATGAAAATGACATCATGGGTGAGCAATCAGATAAGGTTAAGCTTGCTGGGGCGTTATATATGCACATTCAAAATCCAACGTTGAAACCGAAAGATTTGAGTGCCGGTTTTGAAGATGCGTTATTAAAGGCGAACCGATATCAAGGCATTTTACTAAATGACCCCGAGTTATTGTCACAACTAGATAGTGATGCTCGTGAAAATTATGGTTCTTCCAAAGTGTATCCTTTCCGGCACAATAAGACTGGTGATGTTTATAAATCGTCTAGCTTAGTCACTGAAGATGACTTGGACGCCCTGATTGCCCATAACGAAACTTTAATTGTGAAAGCCGCTGAAGCAATCTTTGCCGGGGCGCTGGACATCAATCCCGTGCGTTTTGACGATAAGACGACGGCGTTGCAATATTCGCCATACTTGTCGATTATGCAGTTTGATGCGATGCTACCAGAAAATAATTATCACGATTTAGTCTCATTATCACCAAAAGATGTTATTGATCGGATTTCAGCAGAACAAGGAGGGCCTGCTCATGCCTAAATATACCGAAAGCCAACAAGCGGTCATTGATCAGACCGGCAATAATTTGTTAGTTTCAGCTTCCGCCGGCTCAGGAAAAACGACGGTCTTGATTCAACGAATTATGCGTAAAATTGAGGCTGGCATTAATATTGACCAACTATTAGTTGTGACGTTTACGAACTTAGCGGCTAAGCATATGAAACAAAAGTTGGAAGCTGAATTGAATAAACGCATCACGAAATTAATGAAAGCTGATACGGCTTCGGACCAAGTCCGGCGGTTACGGCAACAAATTAATTTATTGGGCGTCGCTAATATTAGTACGCTGGATGCGTTTTGTTTACGGCTGATTCAACGGTACTATTATGTCATTGATTTAGACCCGGTCTTTCGGCTGTTGACTGATAATACGGAAGGGTTATTGATTCGAGAACAAGTTTGGAATGACGTGCGTGAACAGCTATACGGTGATGAAAACCAAGGACCAGTTTTTGCGGCATTGACGAGCAACTTTTCAAATGACCGCAATGATGACGGACTTAGCAGTGTCGTAATGCGGCTGTTTGACTTTGCCCAATCAACGCCCGACCCTGATGATTGGTTAGACCATCTGGCGGATGCTTATCAACTATCCAGTGACCAGATTGCCGCATCCGACTATTATCAACAGTCGTTATTGCCGTTATTAAGAACGGATTTGAGTAATGCGATTAGTAGTACGAAAGCCGCGATTAAAATTGCGGAAAATAATGAATTACTGCCCAAAAATATTGAAGCGTTAACGCAATTGAATCAAGACCTTAATATTTTGCATAATCAATTGGGGAGCTTGGATTGGAATACGTTACGCGATACGATTGATAGTTTCAAATTTCCACGGTTAAAGAAGAAGTATCCAGATGATATCCAAACAGCGGCGGCTCAACAGATGGGGGCCAATGTGGATGCGGCGAAGGATAGTGTTCGTGGCATCAACACACAATATTTAGTCACGGATGAAGGCACGATGTTAGATGTGATGGCGGGTTCTGCGGCGATGGTCAATGCGCTAGTTACGGCCGTTAAGCAATTCAAAGCAGCGTTTGCTGCTGAAAAACGGCGCCGCCACGTATTGGATTTTGGCGACTTGGAACATTTGGCGTTAGAGATTTTAACGACTGATTCAGAAAGTGGCCGTGGGGCACTACAACAAATGCGGGCACAGTTTGATGAAGTTATGGTGGATGAATATCAAGATATCAACAGCTTGCAAGAAAAGATCTTACAGTTGTTGTCGCGCGAGACGCCCGGCAATATGTTTATGGTCGGCGACGTTAAACAATCGATTTATCAATTCCGGTTGGCCGACCCATTGCTGTTTCTGCATAAATATCAAGACTATGGGGATAATCCTGCACATGGTGATCGGATTGTGTTAGCTGAAAACTTCCGTTCAGTTGAAAATGTGGATAATTTGACGAACTTGATTTTTAGTCAGCTGATGGATGCGCCGGTCGGACAAATTGATTACGATGAAGCTGCCCATTTAAAGTATGGGCCGAAAGACTATCCGGCAACGATGCCACAAACGACGAGCGTGTTGCTCTATCAAACGGGCGAAAAGAAAAAGGCTAATCAGGGGCCAGCTGAACCACTCTCGCCTGAAGAAGAAGCCAATTTTTCAATTGATGATCCCGCTGAAGGTAGTATCATGATGGTTGCCCAAAAGATTCTCGCCTTGAAGGCAATGGACCGGCCGATTTATGACCGGGGGACGGGCGAATTCCGGCCATTCAAGTACAGTGATGTGGCTTTATTGGTTCCAACTCGTAATCATAATTTAACGATTATTGACATTTTTAAACGGCTGCAAATACCGATTGTCGTTAATGACGCCCAGAACTATTTTCAAACGACTGAAATTCGCATTATGATGGCGTTACTGAGCGTGATTGATAATCCGTATCAAGATATTCCAATCGTCACGGTCTTGCGGTCACCAATTGTTGGTTTAGATGAAAATCAACTGGTCTATTTACGTATCCAAAATAAAACGAGTGATTATTTCCAAGCAGTCCGTGATTTTCACGATAATTATCCCGCTAAGTTGGACCATAACGATTATGGCGATGCGGTCTTTGCTAAAATTGACCGCTTCTTAGATCAACTGACGGAGTTTCGTGAATTAGCCCGGCGTAATCAATTAGTTACTTTGATTTGGCGAATCTATGAACGCACCGGTTTCTTAGACTATGTTGGCGGCATGCCGGCTGGTAAGCAGCGCCAAGCCAACTTGAATGCGTTGTATGAACGTGCCCATATGTATGAACAAGGCAGCTTCCGCGGACTATTCCAATTTGTCCGGTTTATCCAAAAAATGCAGGATAAAGACCAAGATTTAGCAGAAGCCGTGGCGGAAACTGAAACTGAAGCCGTGAGTGTCATGACGATTCATGGGAGTAAAGGACTGGAATTTCCAGTCGTCTTTGTCATGGATATGAGTAAGAATTTCAATGAAATGGATACGCGGACGAGTGCCTTAATGGACCGGGAAGCGGGGATTGGAATTACTTATTTGGACCCTAAACAGCGCGTGAAATATCCAACTTTGCCACAGATGATTACCAAACAAGTCGTGGGCAAAAAATTTCGGGCCGAAGAAATGCGGAAACTGTACGTGGCCATCACACGCGCGGAACAACAACTTTATTTGGTCGGAACGATTGATACGATTGAAAATGCCAGTGCCAAATGGCAAAAGAATTTATCATATCCTAATTTAGTGTTGAGTGCGCAAGCGCGGACCACCGCTAAGAGTGATTTAGATTGGCTCGGCATGACGCTGATTCGGCATCCGGATATGCAAGCCTATTGGGGCGATGAACAGCCGGCGTTTTCCTTAGCCGCTGACACGACCCATGTGCAAGTTGAACTTGGGGATGCTGACACGATTGGCAAGCCTGACACGAGTATGACTGACAGTGAAACGCAACCGAGTGCGGTTGAAATTGTGGAACAAGCTGTTTCACCGGATACCTTGGATGAAGGCGTCCAAGAAAAAATTCAAGCGATTTTAAACTTCAAATATCCCGACGCCAATTTAACGGTGACAACGGCTTATCAATCCGTGTCAGAAGTTAAACGGGTCTTTGAAGACCCTGATACACCGTTGATGCAAAGTAATTCAACCGTGACGGCTAAGGCCGCCGAACCAGTTAGTCGCTATGTGAGCGACCATCTGGCAGTGCCACAATTTTTACAAACGGCGCAAACGCCGAGTGGGGCGGAAATTGGGAGTGCCACGCATTTGATTTTAGAACAATTGCCGTTAACGGCGCCGATTACGACTGAAGTAGTGACGACGACGATTGCTAGTCAAGTTGAGCGGCGGGTGTTAACAGCTGATGTGGCGGAGAAAATTGATGTGGACAGCGTGGTGGGTTTTTATGCGAGTGAGCTTGGAACTCAAATTTTAGCTGCGCCGACTAAAGTGCATCGTGAAGTATCATTTTCGTTGTTGTTACCGGTCAATGAATTATCCGGTAATCCAGACGATGAGGACCACAAAGTATTAATTCATGGGATTATGGATGGATATTTAGAGACCGATGCGGGGTTGATTTTGTTTGATTACAAGACGGACCATGTTGAAGAACCTAGCGATTTACTGGAAAAATATGCTGGGCAAATCAAACTGTATGCGACCGCGTTGAAGTCGATTTATCCTGGTCAAACGGTGACCCAATATTTATATTCATTACCACAACAAGCGATGGTACCCGTGACCAATTAAAAAAATCACGTTCGGTTTTTAGCCGGACGTGATTTGTAGTTACAGTTTAATTTGGTAAGCATTGCGTTGGTCATCGGCATCATGGTCCATATAGACGATACCGCGGTAAGTAAAACCAGCTTTGAGGATGATGTGTTGCATCCGCTTGTTAGCGAGATGTGTATCTACCCGGATTTGTTGGAAGCCTTGTTGATAGCTCAAGGTCATCAAATTGCTGAAGAAAAAGTCGGCTAAGTGTGGGCCATGATAACCGCTGGCAATCGCAATCCGGTGAATGGAAGTGTAATGATCATCTTGGGCGTCATCCCAGGTACCGTTATAGATTTGAGCATAGTTCGGATCGGCGACATTGAGCAAGGCAGCATAACCAGCGACCGCGCCATCAACAATTAGCACCCAGGCTCGGTCGGCATCCAAGTCTTGTTGAATGTCACTAGTGCGGGGATAACCATCTTGCCATTGTGGAATTTGGTCGGCAGCGAGGGCAGCCCGGCCTTGTTCAATAATTGTCATAATTGCGTTTAAATCCGTATCAGTTGCCGTACGAACGTATTTTGCCATGATAGTCCTTCTCTCTGAATAATATTTCTAATTATATGTCGAAATGGGGTTGCTGACAAATCCAGAGCAGATTGATTTCAATCAGCTGGTCATTAGTTCTATAATAAAACTATTAATTAGCTGGGAGTGAGCAAAATGAAAGTATTTGTAATTGGTGCCCATGGTCAAATCGGTAAAAAGATTGTTTCAAAGTTAGTCGCCCAAGGTGATCAGGTATATGCAGGAATTCGCCATCCCGAACAAGCTGAAGCCTTCGAAGATGCGGGCGCCCAACCGGTCCAGTTTAATTTATTAGCTCAACCTGAAGAAATGGCGCTAGCCTTAAAGGGCATGGATGCCGTAGTCTTCGCGGCTGGTTCTGGTGGTTCTACCGGCTATGACATGACGTTGATGATTGATTTGGACGGCGCCGTCAAGTCAATGCAAGCAACGGAACTAGCTGGTATCAAACGCTATTTGATTATTAGCGCTGAATTTACGCCGGAACGCGCTAAGTGGCCGAATTCTTTGAAGCCATATTATGTGGCGAAGTATTACGCTGACGAATGGCTCAAGAATCGAACCCAATTGGCCTACACCATCTTGCAACCTGGAACGTTAGTCAATGATGCCGGCACCGGCAAAGTGACGCTCAATCCAACTGTTGGTGGCGAAATTACGCGTGATGACGTGGCCACGTTTGCGGTCCAAGCCATTAAGACAGATGGCACGATTGGTCAAACTATTGCTTTAATTAATGGTGATATGCCAATTGCCACAGCGGTTCAAAATACGAAATAAATAAAAACGGTGTGTGAGTTTGACTCGCACACCGTTTTTGACGATTGAAAGCTTATTTTTGATTTATGCCAGTGCCGTATTTAACGTAATTAGCTGGTCAGCAGTCAATGGTAAAATTGGCAACCGGGGTTCCCCAACGAGAACTTGTCGGTAATTTAAAGCAGCTTTGACCGGTGCTGGAGATGGGGCGCTAAATAAGGCAGCCATTTTCGGCAATAATGGCCGTTGAATTGCCGCCGCCGCTTGCCAATCACCGGTTTGTAAGGCTTGATATATGGCGGCCATTTCATCGCCGTAAAGATGACTGGCCACTGAAATGACGCCGTGGGCTCCTAAAACGCGAGCCGTTAGCGTTTGGTCATCTTCGCCGGTGTAAACGTAAAAATCACTAGGGGCTTGTTCAACGATGGCGGCAAGTTCGGCTTCACTAGTACATTGCTTAATCCCGATGATGTTAGGATTTTTAGCCAATTTGAGAACTGTCGCAACGTCCATTTTAACGACGACGCGTCCAGGAATGTTATAAATCATAATGGGTAAGCCACTTTTGTCAGCAATCGCGGTAAAATGCGCTAACATGCCGGCCTGGTCGGGCTTATTGTAAGGCGGCACAACGACTAGTGCCGCGTCAATGCCGGTAATTTGACTAACGCGACGGGTGAAGGCAATCGTGGCCGCTGTATTGTTGGAGCCGGTGTTCGCCATAATGGGGACACGGCCATTGACCATATGCGCCGTTGCTTCAAATAGCTGCAATTTTTCCGCGTCACTCAGGGTGGGACCTTCACCGGTAGTGCCACCGACTAAGATGCCTTGAGTGTGATGGGCCAACAAGTATTCAATCAGGTTCGCCAGCCGGTCATAGTCGACTTGTTGGTCGGCGTTAAAAGGAGTGACCATGGCCGTCATTAAATGGGCATTTTTAAAATTCATATTAATTCATTCCTCCGTTATTTAGACATTGTTTCGGCCCGCCACAGCGCTAAGTTATTCATACTATCGCGTAGCGCGGTTTGGCTGGCCGCGTAACTGATGCGAAACCAGCCTTCACCGGTGGCCCCGAATGCGGAGCCTGGAATCACGGCGACGTGGGCGGCATGGGCGAGTTCGGTGGCAAATTGCCAACTCGTACCGTGAAAATCAGCCGGCACTTGAGCAAAAACGTAAAAGGCCCCGGCTGGGTATAAATAATTAATACCAATTTCGCTTAAACGACTGACTAAGTAGTCGCGGCGTTGTTGGTAAATGGCGCGCATTTGGGGGCCGTCGTCGAAACCGTTAGTTAAGGCTTCAATCGCGGCAACTTGGCTAATAGAACTCGTTGAAGTAACCAAGTATTGATGCGTTTTTTTCATTTCGTTGATCAAGGCTTGCGGGGCCATAATGAACCCCATGCGCCAACCGGTCATGGCGTGGGACTTGGATAAGCCGTTAATCGTAATGGTGCGTTCGGGATACAAGGTCGCCAACGCGGTGTGCGGTTGCTCATACGTTAATTCACTGTAAATTTCATCACTGATGACAAGTATGCCGGCTTGCTTGATGACAGTTACGAGGGCTGCGAGTTCAGCTTGCGAATAAGTGACGCCGGTTGGATTAGCCGGATAGTTTAAAATAATGGCTTTCAAGTGGTCGGCCTGGTGTTGGTTAATTGCTGCCGCTAAAATTGCGGGGGTTAGTTTATAGCCACTGTGGGTCGTGTCGATGGGGATAACTTGCCCATGGGCCATTTCAACGACGGGTTCATAACTCGTATAACTTGGGGTTGGCAATAAGACGCCGTCACCTGGATTTAAAATCGTTAGTAAGGCCGTGGCGACGGCTTCAGTTGCGCCGACCGTCGCTAAGATTTCACTCGGGGCGTAGTTCAGCGCATACTTTTGATGGAAATAAGTACTGGCTGCTTGTTGAAGTTCTTGAAATCCCATGAGTGGTGAATAGTGGCTAAAGTCATCACGAATCGCTTCAATGCCCGCCTTTTTGACGTGAGCGGGGGTTGGCAAATCGGGCTCGCCAACGGTCAATTTAATAATATCGGGGACGTCACTGATGGCTTCATCAAAACGGCGAATACCGGAAACTTGGATGTTTTTAATAACTTGATTGGTTTGCATAACTTTAACTTCCTCTCGTGATGATTACCGACTATAATAGACGCTAACTGTCAGGTTAAAAATAGACAATTTTAAATAAAAAGAAAGGACAGTTGTGCAAATGCCATTAGACCGCCATGCCAACACCCCATTATATTTACAACTTTATCAGCAATTGCGGGACAGCTATGACCCGCAGACCATGGGTAATCGGAAATTATGGTCCATTCGTAAACAAGCTCAGAACTTAGCGGTGTCCAAAACAACGGTGGAACAAGCTTACGACCAATTGTTAGCGGAAGGTTACGTTTATACGGTTCCGGGCAGTGGGTATTATTATCATGATTTAAAACATTGGCCGAAAACTGCCAACACATCTGAACCAACGGTAACGTGTCAGCCGACCCCGCCACCAGTCAAATATGATTTTCGGTATGGAATCACGGAACAGTTATCCCCGAGTTGGAATAGTTGGAAAAAAGCGGTGCGCGAAGCTTTGCGGCAAGCTGAAAATCAACCGCCGATGCTGCCGGACGCCCAAGGTTTATTAGCTTTGCGGCAAGAATTAGTGCGTTTTTTGCGGCAGACGCGGGGCGTGACTTGTCGTGCTGAGCAGATTGTCATTACGAATGGGTCCAAAGAAGGGCTTAGTTTGTTGCTCAGCATTTTACCGCGGGGCACGGTTGGCATTGAAAATCCCGGTTATCGGGGCTTGAGTGATTTGGCGGCGGGGTATGGACATACGACGGTGGCATTGCCGGTAACGCCGACGAGAGTTTCGTTAACGGCGATTGCGGCCAAAAATCCACAGGTCGTTTATACGACGCCTGGGCACCAATTTCCCCTCGGCTATCCAATGCCCATCACGCAACGCCTGGCGTTATTGCAATGGGCCCATGACCAACAACGGTTGATTATTGAAGACGATTACGACAGTGCGTATCGTTATGATACGCAGCCAGTTCCGGCCTTACAATCGCTGGCTGCGGATGACCAAGTGGCGTACTTAGGGACTTTTGCGCGGGGGATTGACCCGACGTTGCGGATGGGGTACTTAGTCTTGCCCGAGCATTTAGTGGCAACCTATCACGCCCAATATCAATATCGTTCGGCAATGGTAGCGGGGCTGTTGCAACAAGCGATGGTCAATTATTTCACGAGTGGTGCCTACTATCGGCATCTGAGTCGTAACCGGGCGTTGAATCGGCAAAAATATCATTTGCTTAAAAAGTTATTGGGGCACCAAAAGGTCATTCAACCGATTCTAACGGGCGCCGGCTTGCATATTGTCGTTCGGATTCCCGATATCGCGCCGCATGAATTATTAACGGCATTAGCCGCGGTGCAAGTCCGGCTGTATCCGTTGAATTCGAACTGGCAGGCGATGCCGAGTTCTGATTATTATTTGCTGGGGTTTGCCGGGTTATCGCTGCCGGACCTGACGGCGGGAATCAAACAACTGATTGCGACTTGTGAACAATTACAACCGTCATAAAAAAATCCGTTACAATTGCCGTGGCAGTTGTAACGGATTTTTTTAGACTATTTTTGGCGTGGTAAGACAATATATTGGCGTTCAGTTTCAGCCAAGTCGTCGCGGTAGGCGGTGGCATAAGCGGTGAATTGTTCGTCTGGATCACTTTGCGGATCGACTAAAGGTTGATAGTGAATATGCGTATAGTCGGTGACATTGAACCCAAACTGAACCATCGTTTGGGTCACCATATCATTAACTTCGGCGGCGACCGCCGGATTTTCGACGCCCTGGTCGTTCAAAGCTTGCCGAGTGACATTTTGACCAATGGCCAGTTGTAGGGAATGAAAGACTTTATCCATCCACTCAATTTGTTCAGGGGGTAATTGGGCCCGCAACGCTGCGAAGTCGACTTGGGCTTTTTCTGAGTTATCCATAATAAACTCCTTTTTTGAATTCGGTTACATTTAGCTTTAAAAAAACTGCTGCTAATAACCAAATAAAGTTTCGATTACCAACAACAGCTATGTTACTTTTCAAAATTAATTAATTTAATCCTTATAAACCCATTGGCGATCATCACGCGTTAATAAGTCGTCGGCCGCTTGTGGGCCCATCGAACCAGGGGCGTAATTAGGAAATTCCGGTTGATGTTCATCCCAATACTTTTGAATAACATCAACGAACTTCCAAGAAGCCGCAACTTGATGCCAGTGTGTAAAGTTCGTCGCATCGCCGTTTAAAATATCATGTAATAAACGTTCGTAAGCTTCGGGACTGTCGGCTAATTCTTGCGCATCGTGTTGATAGTGCAAGTTGACTGGCATGGTGGCGAAGCCTTGACCAACTTGTTTACCAGTCATTTGTAAGTCAAAACCAGCTTCCGGTTCAACATTGATGGTTAAAACGTTAGTCGCTAATTGATTTTCCGCTGATAAATTTTGGAAAATATTCGTTAACGGTTGTTTGAAGACGACATCAATGCGGGTGAACTTGTCTTTCAACCGTTTCCCGGTCCGAACGTAGAACGGCACGCCAGACCAACGTTCGTTATCAATCATGATTTTACCGGCCACGAATGAATCCATCGTTGAGTCCGGTTCAATCTTGTCTTCTTGACGATAACCGGTGACGGTATCAGTCGCGCCGTATTGACCGCGAACGAAATTCGTTGAGACTTCGTCGGAGGTATATTGATGCAAACTTTCTAAGACTTTGACTTTTTCGGCGTTGACACCGTCTTCGTCAAAGTTAGCCGGTTGTTCCATCGTTAATAAGCTCAAGATTTGTAAAATATGGTTTTGAACCATATCGCGCAACGCGCCGCTATTATCGTAATACACGGCCCGTTCTTCCACGCCTAATTTTTCGCTCAACGTAATTTGGACGTTATCGATGTAGTCGTGGTTCCATAAAGCTTCCAAAATTTGATTACCAAAACGCATGGCCGGAATGTTTTGAATCATTTCCTTACCTAAATAATGGTCGATGCGATAAATTTGGTTTTCGTTGAAAGTTGCGGAAAGTTGGTCATTGAGTTCCTTGGCAGTCGCATAGTCGCGGCCAAAAGGCTTTTCGATGATCACGCGGTTGAAACCGTTGGGCGTTAAAATGTTTTCGGAACGTAAATGTGAGGCAATTGTCCCAAAGAAGTTCGGGGCCATCGCCAAATAGAAAATCCGATTACCTTGTAAGCCATATTGATCATCCAATTTTTGTGACAACTTTTTCAACGTGATGTAGTGTTGCACATCAGTCACATCGTGGGATTGATAATAAAAATGGCTGGCGAATTTTTGTACAAGGGCGTCATCAACATCTAAGTCCGCTAATGAATCCGCAATGACTTCGTGATAATGTTCATCGGTCCAAGGGCGCCGGGCCGTCCCAATGACGGCAAAATGGTCTTGCAGATACCCTTTGCGATATAAATTAAATAATGAAGGGTAGAGCTTCCGGCGGGCTAAGTCGCCAGTGCCACCAAAAATGGTGAACAGGGCAATTTTTTCTTTACTCATCAATTTCACTTCTTTACTAGGAATATTTATGATTATTTGGAATTAAGTTTCAAAATTGTAAAAGCTACCATTACCAATATTAAGCATTTGAGCTCAATGGTCAATTATTAAGCACTTATTGCTTAGAGTGGGGGTCATCAGGAAATTGGCGCCGCAATTCACGTTCCGTGGCGACAACTTGCAAGATTAGGCCAATTCCTAGTCCTAAAGCTTGCATGTTAACGCTTTGGAGCCACGTGATGTTGAAGACGCCCCCGATGAGCGCTCCGAGCAATAAGATCGTGAAGATCTCGATGCCGAACATTGTATAAAATCGTTGGGCAAAACGCCAAGTTTCTTCATTGTTAATGGCGCGGCGGGACATATAACCGGCTAATGAACGCATCTTTGGCATGCGGATTCGCTGATATATCCAAATCAATAAAATGACTAGGAAGGCCGCCGCTAGACCAAAGCTATTACTCGACATATTGCTACCTCGCTTTTCGTAAAATCAGCCGTTTTGGCGCGCTTGTTTATATTATAGCAATCATTAGGGTGACTAGTCGACAATCAGAATTAAAAAAGGTTATTTTAGAATTTATCCAATAATATTTATATCTTAATGGGGAAGCGGACCCCTAGTCGCATCAGTAGGCACAACCGCGTTGAGCGTGTATACTTAAACATAATAACAAAATTTTGAGGAGGATTTTTTTAGATGACAACTTATCGTGAAGAAGCCGACACCCTAGGACCGGTTAAAATTCCCGCAGATGCTTTATGGGGCCCGCAAACAGAGCGAAGTCGCCACAATTTCCCCCACGGCGCGTTAATGCCAGTACAAGTGATTCGCGCCTTATTACAAATTAAGCAAGCTGCGGCACAAGTCAATCAGAAATTAGGGACGTTGGCCCCGGCCAAAGCCGTGGTGATTGAACAAACCGTGCGTCAATTGTTAGCCTTAGATGATGCGGCGTTGATGGCGGACTTCCCGTTACACGTTTATCAGACGGGGTCCGGGACGCAGACTAATATGAACGTCAATGAAGTTTTAGCCCACTTAGCGGCTAAAATTGACCCGGCGACACCTGTATTGCTGAATGACGACTTAAACCAATCGCAAAGTTCGAACGATACGTTTCCAACCGCGATGAATATCGTGGCAACGTTAGCTTTAAAGCCTTTGGAAACCCAGTTAGAAGCTTTGATTGCAGCCTTAACGGTCAAGCAACAGCAATATTGGCGGACGGTTAAGATTGGCCGGACCCACTTGCAAGACGCGACGCCGTTGACCTTTGGGCAAGAAGTCAGTGGTTGGGTCAGCATGTTGCAACATGATTTACACTACTTGCAACAATTAGCACCAACGCTGTTAGAATTACCGATTGGTGGCACGGCAGTCGGAACTGGGTTAAATACGCAGCCTAGTTTTGCAACTGATATGACGACCCAACTGGCTGCGGCTTATGGGGTGGACTTTGTCACCGCCGATAATGACTTTGCCGGTTTGGCGGCCCATTCCGGACTGAATGTCGTGCATGGCGCGTTGAAAACGTTAGCGGCTGACCTGGTCAAGATTGGCAATGATATTCGCTTCTTAGCAAGTGGCCCGCGGGCGGGGTATGGCGAATTAACGATTCCGGCCAATGAACCGGGTTCATCGATTATGCCGGGTAAAGTCAACCCGACCCAGATTGAAGCCTTGACGATGGCCGCTGCGCGCGTGATGGGCAATGATACGACCATTGATTTTGCGGCTAGCCAAGGTAACTTTGAAATGAACGTTTACAAACCCGTAATTATCGCGGCCTTTTTGGAATCGACCGAATTATTGAGTGGGACGATTGAAGGCTTAACGACTAAATTAGTGGTTGGTTTAACGGTCAATGAGGACCGGATGCGGGCATTAGTCGACGAGTCATTGATGACCGTCACGGCGCTTTCACCACACATTGGGTACCATCATGCCGCTGAAATTGCCCAATTGGCTGAAAAAGAAGGCACTACTTTACGTACCGCCGCTTTGAAGACTGGCTATGTTCAAGGCGAAGATTTCGATCAATGGGTCGATCCTTTAAAGATGACTAATATTGATCGTCATTAATTTATAGAGAAACTCCGGGTGACAGCATGCAAAAAGAAGTCCGGCTACGGTGGTTATTTATTGCGAACTTGCTGAATAACGCCGGCGCCGCGTTCATGTGGCCGTTGACGACGGTCTACATGCACAATTATTTGAAACAAACCTTAACGTTTTCAGGGATCGTCTTATTTTGCATGTCCTTGGCAATGATTTTAGGTAATTATGTTGGCGGTCGCTTATTTGACCATTGGCGGCCGTACTATACGGCGTTGTTAGGCGGGACCATTTCGACGTTGACGTTGGCGACCTTAATTTTTTGGCACAGCTTGTGGCCATATGCCGCCGGGTTAATTATCGTTGGTTTTGGTGATGGGATTAGTATGACGGTCGTAAATTCGTATGCGGCCACGGTCACGACGAAGTCCAATCGCTACGTGTTCAACATGTTGTATTTAGCGTTGAATGTCGGGGTCGTGATTGGGACACTACTCGTCGGGTACTTACTCGACTTAGGGATTAATGTCGTGTTTGCCGTGACGACGGCTTGTTATATTGGCTTGATGGTGATTGTTTTGAGCACGTTCAATGTTGACGTCAACTCAATTACTAATGATGACCACGCGGAAAAACAGCGGGGCACCGATACGACGCCCGCCAGTCACCGCCAGTTAATTTGGACCATCTGCTTAATGATTTTTTCAATCTATATGAGTTACGCCTTATGGGAAAGTTTGTTGTCGGTCCACATGACAAACTTAGGGATTCCGTTCCGCAGTTACAGTGAAGTTTGGACGATCAATGGCTTGCTCATTATTGTGAGTCAGCCGATTGTGACCTTGTTCAACGAAAAGTTCAAAATTGGCACCCAAATTGGGTTTGGGATTACCTTATTTGCCTTATCGTTTTTAGGACTAGTCTTTGCCCGTCAATATATTGATTTTATTATTATCATGGTGGTGCTAACGATTGGGGAAGTTATTGGCTTACCAATCGTGCCTGCGTGGGTCGATGATATGGCAGCGCCCACGCAACGTGGTAAATATCAAGGGCGCTTCAATATGGCCTTGTCGCTTGGACGGGCTGTCGGGCCACTCTTCGGCGGGATGATGGTCGCACAATTTTCGTACGCCACGTTGTTTATGACGGTCACGATACTAATGTTAGTTACGTTAGCATTAGTACTCGTCAAGGCGCGTCGCGAACATTTGTGGAATGGTTAATAATTAGTTGCGTCAAAACATTGCCAATGAGACAAAAGTCTTCGAACGTTGACCTCCAGCAGGTTAACCTGTTGCTCGTATCGGGACCAGCTGGCGCCAAAAAGCGGTCGCTTGATTACACTTATTATATGAACAACTACAAGAAAGGATCCGCACTATTTGCTAGTGGCGGATCCTTTCTTGTAGTTGGTTATTGATGGCTATTTTTGATTAGACTAACTGTCATTGAAAATATTCAAACACAATTTCATATGGTAGATTGTAAAATTAATCCGAACGCTGTTCGGACAAAAAAGATCAGC
>NZ_AYGX02000006.1 GCF_000498955.2 Lactiplantibacillus fabifermentans DSM 21115
GGAAGCTGATCTTTTTTGTCCGAACAGCGTTCGGATTAATTTTACAATCTACCATGTTGTTAGTTTCTTTTATCATTAGGTAGTAATATTTTGAAAATAGAAATATAATTAAAATACGCAACTATGTCAGGGGGGCTCTAAATGAAAGGAATTATTCTTGCAGGGGGATCCGGTACACGGCTGTATCCAATTACACGAGCGATTTCAAAACAATTGATCCCGATTTATGATAAACCAATGATTTATTATCCGTTATCGACGTTAATGTTGGCAGGAATCCAAGATATCTTGGTTATTTCAACGCCTGTTGATACACCGCGCTTCAAAGAACTGTTAGGCGATGGTCATGATTTGGGCTTGAATCTATCCTATGCTGTCCAAGAAAAGCCGAACGGTTTAGCTGAAGCTTTTATTTTGGGTGCTGATTTCATTGGAGATGATTCAGTCTGCCTTATTTTAGGTGATAATATTTATTATGGTGGCGGCTTATCAAAAATGCTTCAACATGCTAGCGCTAAGCCGAAGGGGGCCACGGTCTTTGGTTACCATGTCAATGATCCGGAACGGTTTGGTGTCGTTGACTTTGATGAAAATATGCATGCAAAGTCCATTGTTGAAAAGCCAGACCATCCAGCTAGTAATTATGCCGTGACAGGAATGTATTTCTATGATAATCAAGTCGTTGATATTGCGAAGAATATTCAACCATCACCACGTGGTGAATTGGAGATTACGGATATCAACAAAGTTTATTTAGAACATAATGAGTTAGATGTTGAACTCATGGGTCGTGGTTTTGCCTGGCTTGATACTGGGACCCATGACTCATTACAAGAAGCAAGTAGTTTTATTGCTACCGTTCAAAAGCGACAGAATTTAAAGGTGGCTTGTTTGGAAGAAGTGGCCTATCGGATGGGCTATATTGATGCTGATAAAGTGTATGATTTGGCGCAACCATTGAAGAAGAATGATTACGGTCAATACTTATTAAGATTAATTGGGAGGGCTTAAATTTTGGGCAAATTAAAGGTAACAACGCCTAAGTTACAAGATGTTAAGATTATTGAACCAGCAGTTTTTGGTGACAAACGCGGGTTCTTTACGGAAACCTACTCGGATCGTGACTTCAAAGAAGCTGGCATTGATTTTGACTTCATTCAGGATAATCAATCATTGTCAGCGGAAGCGGGTGTTTTGCGGGGACTGCATTTTCAACGTGGCAAGGCAGCGCAAACTAAATTAATTCGCGTGGTGACTGGTGCCGTGCTTGATGTTATTGTGGACGTTCGTGCTGGCTCACCTACGTACGGTGAATGGGAAGGCTACATTATCTCTGAAAGTAACCACCGTCAATTGTTAGTACCCCGTGGCTTTGCCCATGGCTTTGTGACATTGACTGATAATGTTAATTTCTTATACAAGTGTGATAACTACTACAATGCTGAAGCTGATGGTGGAATCACCTTTATGGATAAAGATTTAAACATTAACTGGCCTATTGACTACGATCAAGCTATTACTTCTGAAAAGGATGCTAAACAACAGACTTTCAAAGAATTTGAACAGAATAATCCGTTTGTTTACGGTGAAATTTAAGGAGACGTCATGGAAAACTTATTAGTTACCGGTGGTGCCGGCTTTATTGGTTCTAACTTTGTTCACTATGTTTATAATCATCATCCCGAAGTCAAGATTACCGTGTTAGATAAGTTAACTTATGCTGGTAATCGGGCCAACTTGGAAGAAATTCTAGGCGACCGGGTTAAATTAGTTGTGGGTGACATTTGTGACGCGCCCTTGGTTGATGAACTAATGCAACAAACTGACGCGGTTGTCCATTACGCCGCTGAAAGCCATAATGATAATTCATTGAAGGATCCATGGCCATTCATCGAAACGAATATTATTGGGACTTATACGCTGATTCAATCCGCACATAAGTTTAACAAACGCTTCCACCATGTTTCCACTGATGAAGTATACGGTGATTTACCATTACGGGAAGATTTACCGGGCCATGGTGAGGGTGTTGGCGAGAAGTTTACACCAACTAGTCGTTATAAGCCTTCCAGCCCATACTCTTCATCTAAAGCCAGCAGTGATCTCTTAGTTCGGGCTTGGGTGCGTTCGTTTGGCTTACAAGCCACCATTTCAAACTGCTCAAATAACTATGGTCCTTATCAATATATTGAGAAATTTATTCCACGCCAAATTACCAATATTTTAAGTGGTATTCGGCCAAAATTATATGGTAGTGGTAAAAACGTTCGTGACTGGATTCACACGAACGACCATTCTGCGGCCGTTTGGGATATTTTAACCAAGGGTAAGATTGGCGAGACCTACCTAATTGGTGCCGATGGCGAAATGAACAATAAGGACGTCTTGGAAATGATTCTTGAATTAATGGGCCAGCCTGAAGATGCTTATGATGTTGTTAAGGATCGTCCCGGCCATGATTTACGTTATGCGATCAATTCAACCAAGTTGCGCACGGAATTAGGTTGGCAGCCAGAGTTTACTGACTTCCAGTCTGGTTTGAAAGCAACGATTGATTGGTATACTGACCATCAAGACTGGTGGCAAGCAGATAAGAGCAAGGTTGAATCACACTACGCCAAGAACGGACAATAATAGTGTGAAATGCTAGAGGAGGAGGTTTCTAAATGTCAAAAGTAATTATTGTTGGTGCCAATGGTCAATTGGGGAATGAGTTGCAACGATTATTAAATGAACAAGGGATTGCATTTGATGCACTGACTAAAAAAGAATTGGATATCACGAACCTAGACGCAGTCAAAGCTAAGGTTGCGGAATTACAACCTGTGGTCTTATATGATTGCGCAGCTTACACAGCAGTTGATAAGGCCGAAGATGAAGGCAAAGCCCTCAATTGGCTGGTCAATGTTGATGGAACAAAAAATTTAGCCCAAGTAGCAGCTGAACAGGATGTTAAATTGGTTTATGTTTCTACTGACTATATTTTTGATGGCACCAATAAAGGTGAATATTTAGAAGATGATCCAGCCAATCCCAAGAATGAGTACGGGCGTGCTAAGTGGGCTGGTGAAGAAGCCGTTCGTCACAGTGGTGCTGATTATTATATTGTTCGAACTAGCTGGGTTTTCGGTGAATTTGGACATAACTTTGTTTTCACAATGCAGAATTTAGCGAAGACACATGATAAGTTGACAGTCGTTAATGATCAACTTGGACGGCCGACCTGGACGCGAACATTAGCAGAATTTATGGTCCACCTAGTGAAAACTGAGGCCGCTTCAGGGACTTATCAATTAAGCAACGATAATACAGCCACCTGGTATGACTTTGCAAAAGAAATTTTGAAGGACACTGATGTTGAAGTAGTACCAGTTACTTCTGAACGATTTCCACAAAAGGCTTTTCGGCCACGGCATTCAGTGATGAACTTGAGCAAGGCAAAAAAAACTGGATTTATAATTTCTGACTGGAAGAGTGCACTTGCAAAGCTTTTATCGGAGTAAAGGTTGTGTGACCCTATGCAAGATAGAGAAAAAATAGAACATATTTTTATAGATATTAGAAGCAAAGAGCATGATTTGAGTTATCGTTTTATTAAACGCCTATTTGATATAGTTGCTAGTATTTCAGCACTTCTTTTATTAACGCCCATTTTTCTAATAGTAATTATTGCAATAAAAATCAGTAGCCCAAGAGAAAACGTTTTTTATGTGCAAATACGCCTTGGAAGAAATGAAACGCCATTCAAAATGTATAAGTTCCGTTCAATGGTGTCTAATGCTGATAAAATGTTGTCTCATTTAAAAAGTAAAAATGAAGTCAAAGGGGCAATGTTTAAAATAAAAGATGATCCGAGAGTAACCAAGATTGGCCATTTTATGCGAAAATACAGTGTAGATGAGTTGCCTCAGTTGTTAAATGTGTTAATTGGAAACATGAGTTTAGTTGGCCCTAGACCACCGTTGCCGATAGAGGTTGCAGAATATACGGACTATGCCAAACAACGATTACTTGTAAAACCAGGCTGTACTGGTCTGTGGCAAGCAACGGTTCGAAATAGTGTTGGATTTGGTGAAATGTTACGATTAGACTTGATATACATAGCTAATCGTAGTTTGTGGCTTGATTTTGAAATTATAATGAAGACACTTAAAGTTTTTGTGCAGCCAAATAACGCGTATTAAACCCTACTTTTATACGGAGGTCATTAAATGGAAACAACAGTAAACTTTGGAAATATCTTTAATGTTTTTAAAAAGAATTGGAAACTCATCTTATTGACAGGAATTTTAGGATTACTAGTATCTAGTGTATTAACTTTTATTATTATAACGCCAAAATATGAAGCAACCGTGCAGATACTAGTTAGCAGAAAAAATGCAAGTCAGGCTAATTATTATAATGATCAACAGGCTGATATACAAATGATTAATACCTATAAAGATATCATTACGAATGATGTCATTCTTAGGTCGGTGAGACAAAATATGATAGCGTTGTATAATATTAATTTATCGATGAGTGATTTAAAAAGTGATATTGCTGTTGAAACACAAGCAAACTCACAGGTATTTTCAATTAATGTTACTGATACTAATTCAAATAGAGGTTCTAAGCTAGCTAATCAAGTTGCTAAGGTATTCAAAGAAAAGGTTAAAAACATAGTTGACATTAACAATGTGACTATTGTTTCAGAATCACAACCATCAAGTGTCCCGGTGACACCCAAAAAAGGTGAGAATTTAATTTTAGGGACTGCTGTTGGAATATTACTAGGGATTATTATTGTCTACGTTAGAGATGCACTTGATATAAATGTTAGAGATGTAGAGGATATAACCAAAAATTTGGGATTAATAAATTTAGGAGTCGTAAATCGACAAGATAAAAGAAATTAACATGTCCAATGGACACTAATTATAATGAAAGAAGGCATAGATTGAATGTTTAAAAAGCATAAAAAATTGATAAACGACACTCAAGCAATTGATTTGACCACAGTTAATGAGCCAAATTCAATTATTTCGGAACAGTTTAAGACCATTCGAACCAATATTGTTTTTTCGGCTTCGGACATTAAGACCCTTATGGTTACATCATCTTTAACAGGTGAGGGAAAATCAACAATCGCAGCTAATTTAGCTGTTGAATTTGCAAATAATAACAAAAATGTTTTATTAATTGATGCAGATATGAGAAGGCCAACAGTTCATAAAACATTTGGTATTAATAATATTGAGGGACTGAGTACCTTATTAACAAAGCAAAGAATTGGGATAAATAGTTGCATACTTAAATCTAAAATAGAAAGGCTTAATATTTTACCAAGTGGTCCAATACCACCAAATCCTGCTGAACTTTTATCAAGTAAGGATATGGTTGAAATTATTAGAAACGCTAGAAAAGTATTTGATGTTGTATTATTAGATTGCCCACCAATACTTCCGGTAACTGATGCACGAATATTAGCACCACTAGTGGATGGAACCATATTGGTTGTTCGTCGAGGGGGAATATCAAAGAAAATCGTTCGCGAATCAAAGAGTGTATTAGAACAGGTTAGAGCAAATTTGTTGGGGGCTGTTTTAAATGGATTCTACAATAAGGAAACTGTGGGCTATTATGGTGAAACGTACGGCTCTTACAGCACAAAATGAACTCATTGATTTACATTGTCATATTTTACCTAATGTTGATGATGGGTCTCGTGATTTGGAAGAATCTTTGAATATGGCAAGGAATGCAGTAAACGATGGTATTAAAATAATTGTTGCTACGCCGCATCATTTGGACAGGCACTTTATTAATAATAATGTTGATGTTGTAGAACAGGTTAACTTTTTCAATAAAAAATTGAAGCAAAAAAATATTCCATTGACAGTTTTGCCTGGTCAGGAAGTCCATTTGAATGGCAATCTGCTTGACAGTTTACCTACATTACTTTTTTTTAGCAAAAACAAAAAGTATCTATTAATAGAATTGCCTCATGAGCAGGTTCCTGAGTATACAGAAAAAATACTATTTGATTTAAAGTGCAAAGGAATTACACCAATTATTGCACATCCTGAGAGAAATCTTGAAATCTTGCATAATCCTGAAATTTTCGAGAAAATGGTCGCTGATGGTTGTTTAGGCCAACTTACGGCTACTAGTTTAGTGGGGGGATTTGGTCATAGAATTTATAAATTTAGTAAGTTCTTGGTTAAGAACAATTTGGTTCAAGTTATTGCTTCGGATGCTCATTGTTTACCTAACAGAAATTTCCAGTTACAAAAAAGTTACCGAGTATTAAATAGTCTAGGAGTAAAGAATAATTTTATTAGAAACTCGGAATTGATACTTCAAGGGAAAGAATTGATCAAATGATAGTTATAATAAGGAGAATGAAATGGAATTTGCGGTAGTTTTAGTCACATATAATCCAAATTTAGACCGATTACGACAAAGTATTGTGAACATGAGAATGGTTCACAATATAACTTATATAATTATTGTTGATAACGGTTCTCAAAATATTGATTCAATAAGAGTCTGTTGTAATGTCTTTGCAATCAATTTAATTCATAATAAGAATAATGAAGGAATTGGATCAGCTTTAAATAGAGGATTTCATATTGTTCCAAGCCGCTACAAATGGATATTATCATTAGATCAAGATTCAATCGTTCCTAAGAATATTGGTAGTGAATATTCTAAGTATACGCACATGCAGAATTTAGCTATTATTTCCCCTAAAATAGTTGATAAGCGACGTTTTAATAGAAATGAAACACTTGAACCTTTCCCATATCAATATATTAATCAATGTATTCAATCTGGATCTCTGTATAGAAGAAGTGTTTGGGAAAAAATAGGGGGGTTTAACGCTTGGTTATTCATAGACTATGTGGATTTTGATTATTGTTTTAGGATAATGAAACGTCATTGGAAAATATTAAGAGTAAATAATGTTGAATTAAATCAGGAGTTTGGTGAGTTAACAGATTCACAATATAAAAATGTTTTTAATGTCCTTTGGCAAACTACTCACATTTCTTTTTTTAAAAAGCTAACTTATGTTCCAAATATTAAACCATGGAGAATGTATTATAGAACAAGAAATAGAATTTATTGTTTTAAATATTTAAACAAATTCCAAGTTTTATTAGAAATCCTGAGACTTCCACTATTTTATTTGAAAGTATTGTTTAGAAGTCATGAGAAGTTAAAAGTTCTTCATCAATTATTACGAGGAACACGTGATGGATTCAGAGAGTGGGGTGGCACACATTAAAGAAACATCTTTCCTATCCGGAATTTTACAAGCTGTTTTTTCTAATGGCTTTTCTACTATATCACAAATATTTCTTATTTTAATTGTTCCTAAATTTATTACGCCAACTTCATATAGTTATTGGCAGTTATATATTTTTTATATTAGTTATGTTGGTATATTACATTTTGGATGGATTGATGGTATGTATTTACAATTAGGTGGGGAAAAATTAGAAAATATAAAAGGTGATAAAGTAGGCAATGAATTGTGTTGGTTTACGATTTTTCAAATGATTGTTTCTATTTTGTTTGTTTTTGGAACTCTATTAGGAAAATTCAATGTGCCAAATACTTATGTATTAATTCAAACTGGGATTATCATATTTGTGTCTAACGTTAGATCATTTTATTTTTTCCTCTTTCAGGCAACTAATCATATTCATGAGTATTCAGTTGGAACACTAATTGAAAAAGTAATTACCGTTATAATGACTATTATTTTTATAGTGATCGGTTTTGGCAACCTTTATTTTCTAATAATTGCTGATGTGTTAGGAAAGATGATATCATTAGGATATACGGTTTGGGTCGATCGAAATACTATTTTATCAAGTATTAAAATAAAAACATTACCGATAGCAAATATAAGAATAAATATTCTTCGCGGAGGAAAGTTATTAGTTGCCAATTTTGCTAGTCTGTTTATGATTGGTGTAGTTAGGTACACTATTAAAAGAAATTTTGGGATAGTAGACTTTGGCCAGATCTCTATTACTTTGAGCATAAGCAATTTTATGGTTATGTTGATTCAAGCAATAAGTATGGTTCTCTTCCCTTACATCAGAAGGATAGATTTTGATGTAGTAAAAAAATTACATTCGGTAATGAGGCATGAACTCTCAATCCTATTTCTGTGGTTAGTTGGTATTTACTATATTGTTTTTCCCATTCTTCATATTTGGTTGCCTAAATATGACTTGGGGTTATCATTGTTGTGGATCATATTTCCAGTGATCTTTTTTGATGGTAAATTTGAGTTGTTATCGAGTGTGTATTTTCAGGCACTTAATTTGGAAGGAATACTTTATAAAATTAATCTTTTTTCATTGTTATTAAGTATGATTTGGTCTTTTGCTAATTATTTATTATCACTACCATTAAGCATGTATGCATTAACTATTATTGGAACGTTTTTCTTCCGAAGCTTTCTAGGGGAAATTATCTTGTTGAAATATTTTCATGAAAAATATAATAGAAATGATTTGTTTTTTTATATCATGATTACTGTATTTATGTTGTCTAATTGGTTAATTGGATTTAATAGTGTATATACGTATATAGCATTATTAACTGTGTATACAGTTGTTAATAGAAAAAATATATTTCACTATGTTATAGAAATTATCAAAATATTTAAATAAGGGGGACAAAAATGAATATAGTGTACACTATTAATTGTGACTTTTTTTCTCAGCTATGCGTCTCTATTTTATCTGTATTAAAGCACACTTCCCAAAAATTGAATTTTTTTGTGATATCTAGTGATATACAACAACAACAATTTTCTTATCTTAAAGAAATAGTACGTAAGGCAGCTTATGATAGAGATATTTCTGTAAAATTGTTCTCTCCTCTTATTGCTGTCAAATCTGAGTTAAAGGCTGATCGCGGAGACATTTCTCAATATTATAGATTGTTTTTAGTAGATATTTTTAAAAATAATGGTGTTGACGTCAATAAGTTACAAAGAGTTGTTTTTTTAGATGCCGATACTTTAATCGTAGGGGATCATTTTGAAGATCTATCAAAAATTAATTTAAATAATAATGTCATAGGCGCTTGTCTAGATCCATGGTCCAAGCTTTATAGGCCCGTGTTTAATCTTGATAGGAAAGTTTATATGATAAATTCAGGTGTTCTGGTAATAGATTTAAATAAATGGTTAGAAAATAGAATTTCAGAACGAATAAATAGCATTATTATGAATAGAAAGGGATTCTTTCCTCAAGGTGATCAGGGAATATTAGATGAAGCATTTAAGGGAAAATTTGAAATTTTGCCTCTATCATATAACTTAAACTCGTTATCAGTAGAGTTTAGTTATCATGATTTATGTATTTATAGAAAGCCGCAATCCTATTATAGTAAATTGAGTTATGACCAGGCAAAGATGTACCCAACAATAGTTCATTTTACCAGCTCGTTTTTATGTGACCGTCCTTGGATTTATGATATTACTTCAGATTATGGTCAAATATGGCGACAAAGCAAGGAGAAACTACAGCTTCCGAAAACAAATTATAAAAATAAAAGTGTAATTGTGTTTTTATATAAAACTTTCAAACCAATCAAAGCATTAAATTTTCTAGGAATAGTACAGGCCTACGTCAGGCCTTTAATGTGGTTAATACAAAGGCGGCGAATTTTAAGATGAAAATAATGCATTTTATATCTGGAGTGAAATCCGGTGGCGTTGAACAAATGTTGGTGAACTATACGGAAAAAATAAATCAGCATAAAAATGTTGTTGAATATATAATTTATCAACATTCTCCTAACAAAGTCTCATTAAAAAAGCTCAATGATGCTGGAAACATTTGTATAAGAGTCGCTGATAAGCGAACTCATCCTATTAAAAACTTTATAGAAACATATTCATTGATAAAAAAATATAACCCAGATATTATTCATGCACATATGAATTTATTGAATTTCCTGCCACTTTTTGCGGGAAAATTAAATGGTGTTAAAATAAGAATCTCACACTCGCATATAGCACACATAAACATTAGCTCTCGAGTATTAGAGAAAATATTTAAATTTTTAAATGTTTTGACAGCAAATTTTCTACTATCTTGTGGTACAAAGGCTGGCCAATATATGTATGGCAATAATAGGTATATCATAATTCCTAATAGTATAGATGTACCTCAGTTTGTGTTTAATTCTGAAATGCGACTAAGAACAAGAAAGAAATTAGGAATTAATCAACATGATATTTTGTTAGGCAATATAGGGAGACTGACTGAGCAAAAAAATCAAATGTTTCTTCTTGATATATTAAGAAGGCTTAAAACATTTGAGCAAAACTATAAGTTAGTGATAATAGGGTCAGGAGAAAAAAAGGTAGAAATATCAAAAATGATTCGTGATTACGGGTTGGATAAAGATGTTTTGCTAGTATCGCCAATAAAAAATGTCGCAAATTTATATGATGCTATGGATGTCTTTCTCTTACCTTCCTTATATGAAGGATTCCCCGTTTCTGCAATTGAGGCGCAAGTGTCAGGATTACCCACGATACTTTCAAGTGAGATCGATAAATCTGCAAAAATTATAGAGTCAACTAAGTTTGACAATATAGATATGGCTAACGATTGGGTAAAGGATATCAGTAAGTGTCATATTAAGAATAATAGGCAAGTACATGTAGAATCATTTAGTCAATTTAATATTGAAAATACCTACACCAAACTTTATGATTTATATAAGGAGCTTTTTAAAAATGGTGGTAGAAAATCATGATAGAAGTATAAAAAATGTGTGCTTTTTTCTGTATTTGATAAATTATCTTACGTTTTGCTTATTTAATGTAAATCAAGTCACAAAATATAATGTTAGTATAGAATTGTTTTTGATTATTTGGGGTCAAATATTGATATTTGGTATGTTGGGGTTGGATATTATATCTGTTCTATCAACACTTACCGTGAGTATGCTGGCTCCTTCTGCAATTTTTTTCTACTTAGGAATCGGAAATGGCGATATTGCACTAGGATTAGTGCCTATAAATTTACATGCAGACATAGTGAATTTGTATGCTTATATATTTTGGGGAGTATTATTTTCATATTTGTTAGATATAAAAAAGTATGAAAAATTAATGAGTATGGAACCGCTTATATTCTCAAATCAAAGTGTAACACTTTTTAATAATTTAGTTGCACTAGCTTTTTCAATTGTTGCGTTTCCAACTTTTCCTACATTAAGTTCGTCAGCAGTAAATTTAGATAGATTTCAAATGCTATTGCCGGGACATGCATGGAATCAATTAGTTATTGTTGCACTTTTATTTAATCTTCCCAAAATCAAACAAAAAGGTGTCTTATTTACATATTTAATAGTTTCTGTTTGGTTCCTAGCACATGGCGAACGTGCTGATATTACAGGATTGGTTATAGGCATTTTAATATATGTTGGAATGCGCAACAGATTAAGTGTTTCAAAAAAAATTGGTTTGTTTTTCGGTGGCGCTCTAATATTTATTTTATTATTAATAGTGGGATATGAGAGAATTGAACATAAATTACCTAATATGGCAGAATTATTTGAAAACATTGCAACGTTTTCAACGTTGTCAGATGTCTCTTATTTGGTAAATGTTTCAATTGATTATGTTGAGAAATTTGGACATACAAATGGGGCTATATTATTTTCGACAATAAAGTCAGCAATTCCATTAATCACTGTTGATAACAGTTTTGGGAGTTTTATAGAACAAGTTTTTCCGAACCCTGGTGGTGAACCAATTATCTCTGGACCATTAATTGACTTTGGAATTTTAGGTGTTAGCATATCAGCTATTGTTGATGCTTTGTTGTTTAGTTTCATAGTTAAGAGAAATAGTCTCTTATTTAGGTACGAATTTTTAATGTTACTTTGTTCTATTCCTAGGATTGTTTGGTATGGAAGAAGCTTTGTCTTCACGAGCCTTATTTTTTTTGTGCCATTCATGTATTTTATTAATACCAGAATTGTCAAATTAAGCACAATTTCCACTATTCGTAAGTAGTACTCGTAGTTATATAGAATACTTTTTATGAATTAACTTCAGAAATCTTAGATTGTGATTGATGCTTTGTTGCTACGATAATTATTAGGCATAAAAAGAGATCATCATATTAATTACTTTTAGCAAAATTCAAAGATTTAACATTAATATGATTTAATCTGAAATTTTTAATAAATTTCGGAGTGATTGATAACTAATAGATCTTAATTTTAACGAGGACTTGTAATGAATAGTATGCGTGAGTTGACTTAATTAATAAAGCCACTATTTATCAATTTTGGCTGGATTTCTTCAGTATTGTGATAAAAGGGTGGTATTTATTTAATAGATAGGAAGATTCGAATTAGCTTATTTTTGGCTGATTAAAAAAGAAGTCAACACTGTGTATTATGGGAGACAACAATGCTATCCTATGAGAAAAATATAGTTGCCTCTGATAAACAGTTGATAAAACATCAAATTTCACGATGTCATTTATCATGGACGTCTTGTGTGATCTTTATTTAATGATGTATAAATAAATCATGTTTATAAGATTAAAACTGTTTGAAGTTATGAGGATCCTTAATTATTATCTTATGGTGATTTAATAATGGGGCATCATGGGACAGTTAGGTGAGCTTTTTATGTGTTTACTTAAACTTAAAATACGGTATTTGAAATTTGAGGTTGCGAGGATGAACAGTTACTTAATAAGGAGTGTTATCTTATTTTAAAATATGCGATAGTATTATTAAATTATAAAAATGATTTTCAAACAGAACAAGCTATACAAAATATTGAGTCTGTTTCGATTCAAAAAAACTATTGTATTGTTGTAGTGAATGTACAATCGGATAGACACTTTGTGTCGTCTTCCAACATTATGAATATAAATTTAGATGAAAATTTTGGATATTCTTATGGAAATAATTTAGCAGCAAAATATATTTATGAACATAGTTTAGCTGAGTACTTAATAATTATGAATCCTGATATGTTTATTCCTAAAAAGGGAGACTTAGATAATCTAGTCGGTAAGATTGATCGAGCTAGGAAAGAAAATTCTAAAATTATAGGTGGACAACCGGTTATTCACACCATGGGACAAAGTAAATATTTGAGTATTAGAAGAATACCAGATAAGTTTGACATGTTAATCCAGGTATTTTTTCCTCTTAGAATTTTATGGAGAGACAGGTATAAAAAATTATGGTTTGAAGACTTGATGCCTTTTAATTCAGATGTTACATATTACATTCCATCTGGGTCTTTTTTTGTGATTGATACAAAAGAGTTTGTAGATAATATAAAAATGTTTGATAAACGTACTTTTTTGTACGAGGAAGAAGTAATATTAGGATATAAAATAAGACTGCAAAATAAAGCAATGTTGCTCGATCATTCCATCGTCATGAATCATAGCCAAGGAGAAAGCACCGGGGCAAAAAATAATAGTATGAATTGGTTTATGTTTAAACATATGTTACATTCTAAAAATATTTATGCTCGTGATTTTCTCAAAACATCAACGTTTTTTTTGATTATTCTTGATACTCTGTTCTATTTAAATTTTTCTTCTCAACGAATTATAAAGTTATTATTCCGAATATTTAACAAAAAATAATTAAGTCTAATATAGATTTGAAGTGAACCCCATGAGTTGGAGTGAATTTCTAAGCTGCTAATTGGCTGGTATGTTTCCGGCATTTTACCGGGGACATACCAGCTGATTTTACTTTAATATGGCGATGATTGTAACAATCTACGTAGCTTGTAATGGCAGCCTCTAGCTCTTTATAGTTTTTATATTGACAGTTGTGAACTGTGCCAACTTTAAGAATGTGAAAGATATTTTCAACTGTAAGAGATTACTTTGGAATTTTTAATTTCTGTTCGGATTAATTATAGAATTTGCTTAACAATTTTATAATTAAAAGAACTAGACAGGCCACAACTTAACAGTTGTGGCCTGTTTTTTGATGCTGTATAATTAAAGGGTTAGAAACGTGTCATTACTTAATGACATAAATAAGGAGTGAAAAAGATGAAATATGGCTATGCGCGGGTCAGTACCACTGATCAAAAATTAGCAAATCAAATTGAGTTACTAAAATTGGCAGGAGCAGAAAAAATCTTTCAAGAAAAGTTTACCGGCACAACTACTGAACGACCGGAGTTTCAAAAACTGTTGCGCGTTCTAAAAACAGGCGATACTTTGATTGTCACTAAGTTGGATCGGTTTGCACGGAATACGCGCGAGGCATTAGCCATTATCCAAGAGTTGTTTAAAGAAAATGTCAAAGTCAACATTTTGAATATGGGCTTAATTGATAATACGCCGACTGGCCAATTAGTCTTTACAATATTTAGTGCTTTTGCGCAGTTTGAATGCGATATGATTGTCACGCGCACGCAAGAAGGTAAATTGTATGCAAAGCAACATGATCCGTTTTTTCGGGAAGGGCGACCAAAAACGTATTCTGAGGAACAAATCAGATTTGCCTACGAGTTACGAAAACAGGGTATGACCTATAAAATGATTGAGCGAAAGACGGGGATTAGTAAACGTACGCAGCAGCGACGGTTTAAGTTAATTGAGAAACCAAGTGATACTTCTAAAATCCAGGACAGGTGAAAGATCATGAAAAGGATATTTTAAAATTATTTCCTATTTTGACTGATTTTTAATAATCGTGTGATGTTCCTAATAGTTTGATTTTTACTGTGTATGGTAAAGTGTTTATATACTATAATTGAAAGAGTGTTCTGGACGATTGATATTCGTATTTGGTCACCAGATAGCTGTCGTTTTTGCTTGAATATAAAACAATTCATCAGGGATAGTCGAATTAGCTTATGATCACAATATTGTTTTTTTAATCCGATAACGTTGTTAGGAATCAATAAAAGCATCATCATCACTTAGAAAATGTTAACTGTCCTTGGAACTTGGACAGCACGATTGATCGATATGGTAGTTCTTTTTAGTTAGTCATTCTATGGTAAGATGATCATCGATTTTTAATAACTTAATTTACAAACGAAAAGTCATAATAATGAGTATAAAAGTAGAAGCCATCTGTCAAAAGGAAAGAAAAAATATTATGTCAAATAGAATGAATAAATACAAGACTGTTGCTTCAATTACAACAGAATTGATTAACCTGGAATCTATTTTGAAATTACCCAAGCCAACTGAGGCCTTTATGAGTGATATTCATGGCGAATTTAATGCATTTCAACATGTGGTGCGAAATGGTAGTGGAAATGTAAAAAGTAAGATAAGAGATTGTTTTCAGGGTGAACTGACAAACGAGACACTGACTCACTTTGCATTTTTGGTATATTATCCAAGTGAACAATTGACGGAAGTAACTTCAAGCTTATCTAGTCAAGAGTTACATCAATGGTATTTAACTAATGTCCAACGATTGATTAGGTTACTGGGATATACTGCTAGTAAGTACACCCGTTCTAAATTACGTAAAGCTATTAACCCAGCATTTGTATATGTTACAGAGGAACTACTGTACAGTGATAATCGAGACCAAGATAAACAAGCCTATTATTGGGCTATTATCGAAAACTTAATCGAACTTGGTCAAGTGGATTCCTGGATTAAAATGACTTGTGCAACTATTCAGCATCTGACAGTGGATCATATACATATAGTTGGGGATATTTATGATCGTGGACCAGCGCCTGATAAGATAGTAGATGTCCTCATTGACCGTCAGTCAGTTGATTTTCAGTGGGGAAATCATGATATTCTCTGGTTAGGAGGTGCCGCTGGTTCAGCAATATGTATTTGTAATTTGATTCGGATCTGTGCACGATATAATAATCTTACTATTTTAGAAGATGCTTATGGCATTAATCTGCGGCACTTAGCACGGTTTGCTGAACGGTATTATCAAGATAATCTGGCTTTCCGACCAAAAAGTAATTCATCTAATTTATCAGTAGAAGAAGATGAAGCCAAAGAAATAACTAAAATACACCAAGCAATCAGTATCATCCAATTTAAGTTAGAAGGTGCAGTCCTAAAGAGACGACCAGAATTTAATATGGAAAAACGATTGTTACTTGATAAAATTAGCGCAGACAGGAAGTATATAACACTTCTCGGACATAATTATACTTTGAGTAATACGTGCTTTCAGTTGGTAGATGTAAAGAATCCCTATGCACTTACCGATGAGGAACAAGCTATTATTGATAAACTTGTCATGGCTTTTACGCATTCAGAAAAGTTACAACGTCACATGAAATTCTTAATGAGCCATGGTAGTATGTATCTGCGTTATAATAACAACCTATTAATTCATGGATGTGTGCCAACAGATGAGCAAGGAAACTTTATTGGCCTGATTTTGAATGGTCATGAATATGTTGGGCCAGAGTTATTCGATTTTTTAGAACAAAATCTGCGGGACAGTTATTCACAAACAAATAGGAAAGACAATCTGTCTATGGATTTGTTGTGGTATATGTGGGCTGGCCCCAACTCCCCACTATTTGGTAAGCAAAATATGACTACGTTTGAGCGTTACTTTATCGCTGATAAGGCTACACACAATGAAAACCCAAATCCATACTATCAACTGCGACATAATGAGAAGTTTGTAAGGAAGCTATTGGGGGCATTCGGGCTGGACCCGGATACCAGTCATGTTGTAAATGGTCATACACCGGTAAAAAAAGGAACTTCGCCTATCATGGCAAATAAGAAAATGGTGGTCATTGATGGTGGCTTTTCACGACCATATCAAAAGGTGACCGGCATTGGTGGGTATACGTTGCTTGATAATTCATTTGGTATGCAGTTGGTCACACACGAGCCATTTATTTCTAAAGTAGCAGCAATACGTGATTTAACTGATATTGTGTCGACTAAACGAGTCGTAGAGACTGAAGAGAAGCGGCGTACCGTGGCAGAAACTGATATGGGTCGTGAAATACAAGTACAAATTAAGGAGTTAAAACAGCGACTTCAAGAACTGAAGAAATAATGGCCCTGAGGCCAATTATGTATAATCTACTAGTAGGTGACTAAGTCATTTGAAGCGAGATTGAATGACCTCAAATGTCAAATCAAGTTAGAAATTTTCAGCTATTCATCAATGATTTGATTTACGAATGCTTCAAGTGGTGCTTGGTGGTTAAGACTGTTTTGAGGCAACTAGATAAGTTTTTACCTTGGCTTTCCAAAGAAAATAAATCGTGGTGAGTTTGTCTACAGTAAACTGAATGTAGGTCATTTGTGGTAGACTTTTGATTTTTATGCTCAAAAGCCTACCACAAATGGCTTTTTTAGTATTAACTTCATTTTACAAACCGGGAGATTTTAACAAGTTGTTGCTAAAGACGTGTTATAGTAAAACACTAAACGTATTTCGATGAACAAAAAATGATCTGATCCCAGTAAAATACTGAGATCAGGTCATTAATTAAAATTAAATATAATTTTTTTAACTTATTTGTCGCACTTAAACTGCTACATATTCACTTTTCGGTCTTACTTAAGCTACCTCGATGATAAATTTTCTTTTGAATTAAGTACTGATCCCGATCTTGAGTAATAAATAACGGGGAACTTTCTTCTATGACACTGCTAAACTCCAAACCATACCATGAAACAGGCGAGGCCGTAATTTTCTGCAAATAGATGCGTCCCCCAATCAATCTTCTATCTAACGAGCTTAACTGATCATTGACAATTAAATCTGCTGGTTGTTCCTTTATAATGACAACTTAAAGTCGCCGACTTTCCGTTGTCGCTCTGTTGAATATGTGGGTATTTGTGGCTCTAAAATACCTTGTTCCACTAGATGATTTACAATTTGATGTAAATAGATACTAACGGATTGAGATTTCCTAACCTTTTTGGTCTAGTCTTTTAGGTGTTGCACTTTAATTTTAAATTCGAGGAAAATAAAAATCGAAAAAAAGAATCCAATTCGTAAATGAATTGAATTCTAAATATAGATTTATCAACACTGGTTGACAGAGACCCGGTTTGTGGGCGACATTTCTCATATGATTTAGTGGTCTTTTACTTACCACTGCTTTAAGGCTTTCGTAATAAGAGGGTTCAGTGTTAGCAATCTGGGACTTTTTTCGTATTGTTAGTATTATAACTATAATATTGCTTTGGCAATTAATAATGTTGTTTAACAAGATTACCTTAAAACAGCAAACTAACAACCTACATAGCGACCCAAGTAATCAAACAAACGGCACCAACAAAGATCTAATTTAAAATTATACTGAACACAAACAACTAAAAAGCTAGCTTTCTAAGCCCTTTGAGGTTGTCATATGAGAAGGCTGATTTACTACTACCTTTACGCATTCTACCTTATCTCTTTTCTTTGTCGTTCTTTTTTAGGAAGCATCGAACTGGCAAAATTATCTAGCCGGTCCTCATTAGGTGCTTCATGGTCAGGATCGTACAACCCTTGGATGAAGTCCTCAAACTTTTTATCAGCCAACCTTTGTGTTTCTTTGTCCGCTTCTGAAGAATTCATTTTAATTCCTCCATACCTTCTATTTATATAGTATATCGGTCCCATATAAAACTGATTATTTGGTAGATTGTAAAATTGATCCGAATGCTGTTCGGACAAAAAAGATCAGCTTCCTCTAAAACGGTTTTTACCACAAACCCATCTTTTAGGAGCTTATCTTTTGTCTAGTATAACCTATTCTGAACGAATTAAAATCGAAACCTTTTGTGAACTAAGTCTGTCCAATATCCAAATGGGCGATTGGCTGAACCAATCACCGTCCACAATTTCTTATGAATTATCTCGATATCAACCTTATCAGGCTGAATGTGCATAAACAGCTGCCGAATACAAACGATCACGATGTGGTCGGAAAACTAAACTGAGTGACGAATTAAAGCAAACCATTCTAAACCATTTACGTCTAAGCTGGTCACCAGAAATGATTGCTCACGAATTTAAACTAGCGACTAAATCTATTTACAATTGGTTAAATCAGGGGAAATTGATTTCCCCTTGAATTATCTACCTGAACATGGCGTACGCCAACGGCGTAACGTTGACCAACGGTCCAAATATAATCAATCATTGGGACGATCAATTGAACAGCGTCCTATGGTGGTTAATCAACGTAATCGCATCGGTGATTTTGAACTAGATACAGTCGTTGGCCCTCGTGGGCATAGTAAGGCAGTTTTATT